>NZ_VWWH01000157.1:0-9376 GCF_011753045.1 Burkholderia sp. Ap-955 | reverse complement strand
CGGCCGCCGGGCCGTCGGCCGGCGTCTGCGGCGCGCGGGCGGTGCCGGCGGGCAGCGGCACGTTCGCGAGCGCCTGCAGCGAATTCACCGTGTACTGCGGCGTCTGCACGAGCACCGGGTAGCTGACGCCGTTGCGCGGATCGAGCCAGAAGTTCGGCGTAGTCTGCGAGCTGCCGGACAGCGCGATCAGCAGGTTCTGCGCGACGTCGCGCTGCTGCAGCCCGGCCAGGATCGCCTTCGTGCGGTCGACGTTCACATCTATTGCCGGTTCGTCGCCGGGTTGCTGGATGCGCGCGTCGACGAGCCCGCGCACGCCGCGCAGCTTCGCGAGCAGCGCGTTCGCGACCGCGCGGTTCTGGTCGAGCTTGTTGCCGACGATCTGGATGTCGATCGGCGCGGGCAGCCCGAAGTTGAGGATCTGGCTGACGATGTCGGCCGGCAGGAACGCGAACGTCACGCCGGGGAACGCCTGCGCGAGCACGTTGCGCAGCTTCGCGACGTACGCGGCCGTGGATGCATGGTTCGGCTTCAGCGTGATCAGCACATCGGCGTCCCCGGTGCCGATCGGGTCGGACGAGTCGTACGTGAGGTTGATCCCGCTCACCGGCACGCCGATGTTGTCGAGCACGCCTGCGAGCTGGTCCGCCGGGATCACGCCGCGGATCTTCGCCTCCACTTCGTCGGTAAGCCGCGCGGTTTCCTCGATCCGCGTGCCGGTCGGCGCGCGGAGGTGCAGGCGGATCTCGCCGGTATCGACCGATGGAAAGAAGTCCTGGCCGGCAAACGCGAACAGGCCGGTCGATGCGCCGCAGGCGAGCAGGAACGCGGCGGCGAAGCGGCGGCGCCGGGCGATCGCCGCGGCGAGCAGCGCGCGATAGCGCAGCCGGACGGCCTCGAAGCGATGTTCGAACGCGGCCTGGAAGCGCGCGAGGCGGGCGAACACGCCGCGCGGCGGCCGGCCGTGGCCCTTCGCGCGCATCAGCGCCATCGCGAGCGTCGGCACCAGCGTGCGCGAGAAGAAGTACGACGCGATCATCGCGAAGATCACCGCTTCGGCCAGCGGCACGAACAGGTAGCGTGCGACACCGGTGAGCAGGAACATCGGCACGAACACGATGCAGATCGACAGCGTCGACACGAAGGTCGGTACCGCGATCTCGCCCGCGCCGGTCAGGATCGCGTCCTCGAGCGGCGCGCCCAGTTCAAGATGATGCGTGATGTTCTCGATCGCGACGGTCGCGTCGTCCACCAGGATCCCGACCGCGAGCGCGAGGCCCCCGAGCGTCATGATGTTGATGGTCTGGCCGAGCGCGGCCAGCGCGAGCAGCGACGTGAGCACCGCGAGCGGGATCGATACCGCGATGATCAGCGTCGCGCGCCAGCTGCCGAGGAACAGCAGGATCATCAGCGCGGTCAGGCATGCGGCGATCAGCGCTTCGCGCACGACACCCTGGACCGCCGCCTTCACGAACACCGATTGATCGTCGAGCGGCGAAATATGCAGCGCCTTCGGCAGCCCGGCCGCGATCTTCGGCAGCATCGCCTTCACCTGGTCGATGATCGTCAGCGTCGACGCGCTGCCCGTCTTCTCGACGGTCAGCAGTGCCGCGCGTTTGCCGTCCACCCGCACGATGTTGGTCTGCGGCGCGTAGCCGTCGCGCACGTGGGCGACGTCGCGCACATAGACGACATTGCCGCCGATCGTCTTCACCGGCAGGTCGTTCAGCGCGGCCACCGTCTGCGTGCTGCCGTTCATCTGCACGTCGTACTCGTGCGTGCCGATCTTCGCGGTGCCGCCGGGCAGGATCAGGTTCTGCGCGTTGATCGCGTTCACCACGTCGATCGGCGCGAGCCCCTTCGCCTGCAGCGCACGCGTGTCGAGATCGACGACGATCTGGCGGATCTTGCCGCCGAACGGCAACGGCACGGCCGCGCCCTGGACGGTCGCGAGCTGCGTGCGGATGAAGCTGTTGCCGAGGTCGTACAGCTGCTGCTCGGCGAGCGTGTTGCTCGACAGCCCGAGCTGCAGGATCGGCACCGTCGATGCGTTGTACGTGATGATGTTCGGCGGCAGCGTGCCGGGCGGCAGGATGCGCAGGATCGACGCGGCATTGCTCGCGGCTTCCGCGATCGCGCGATTGATGTCGGCGCCGGGGTGGAAGAAGATCTTCACGACCGACACGCCGTTCAGCGACTGCGATTCGATGTGCTCGATGTCGTCGACGTCCGACGTGAGCGCGCGTTCGTAGTTCGACGTGATGCGCTTGGCCATGTCTTCGGCGGAGAAGCCGTTGTATGACCACACGATGCTGACGACCGGAATGTCGATGCTCGGGAAGATGTCGGTGGGGGTGCGCAGCAGCGCGAGCGGCCCCGCGATGAAGATCAGCAGCGCGAGTACGACGAACGTGTAGGGCCTGCGTAACGCCAGCCGGACGATCCACATGATGGTGCTCCTCGAAGCGGGGAATGGACGCGCATTCGATGCGACGAGCACGCAGTCTGCCGGCGCGGCGTTGACCCGACCCTGACTCGAAGATTACGAAGCTGTTATCTGTGCCGGCGCGGCGGCATCGGCCGTGCGGCGGGCCGCGCAGTGCGATGCGGGCTGGCCGAACCCTCGCCGCCGACGGCGGTGCGTCGCTTCGTCCCTATAATGTCCGGCGGCAAACCTTCGCTCATTCGCGTATCTCGCCGATTTCAGGAGCCAGACCGATGTCGTTGCGCACCGATGCAAACTTCTTCCTCCTTCTTGCCGACTCGTATCGCCGGCTCGTGAACCGCCCGCTCGTGCCCGACGGCATGAGCGCATCCGACGGCGCCGCGTGGCTGTACGAGACGGCGCCGTTCGGCATTCTTGCGCACGACACGTCGGCCGATCCGGTGTTCGTGTACGGCAACAGGCGCGCGCAGGCGATTTTCGAATACGACTGGGATGAACTGACGGCGTTGCCGTCTCGTCTGTCGGCGGAGCCGATGGAGCGACACGAGCGCCAGGTGTTTCTCGACAAGGTGATGCGCGATGGCTTCGTGTCCGAATACCGCGGCGTGCGGGTGACGAAGTCCGGCAAGCGGTTCTGGATCGAGCGCGCGACCGTGTGGCAACTGATCGACGCGGATGGCATCGTGCGCGGCCAGGCCGCGATGATTCCGGAAGTACGGCCGCTCGACGCGCCCGCATGAACGTGACGATCGACCGGCATGCGCGTCGCGTTGCGGGCCCGCGCCGTGTCCGGCGAACCGGGGCGGTCCGCCCACGACGGGCGCGGGCGGCCAGATAACAAAACCGTAATCGAAGCCTCACCTTCAGGAAAGCGCACGAATCGCAGAATGGACTCAACTCTTCATCGCATCGATGCGGAGTGGATGTCCGGCCTGATCTGCGGACGCGAATACGCCAACTTGAGAGGTGAACGTCATGAACAACCTGATTCGTGCAGTCTTGATTTCCTGCGCACTGAGCGCACCGATCGTCGCATTTGCGCAAACCACCGACCATGCGCTCACACGGGCCGACGTGCGCGCCGATCTCGTCCGGGTCGAAAAGGCCGGTTATCGTTCGGTCGGCAGCGATCCGTATTATCCCGAGGACATCCAGGCCGCCGAGGCGAAGGCTGCCGCGCAGCAAGCGCAATCGGCCGCCGCACCGAGCGTCGCCGCAAAGCGCACTGATGCGCAATCGCTCGCGTCGCTCGACGAGCACCAGCTGTACGACCATCACTGAGCAGGGTTGGCGACCGCCGTCCGCGGCCCGACGGCGGTTCCTTCAACGGACGGCACGCATGCCGTAGCGAGTCAGCTGTCGCCCTTCTCGAGCACGTTCTGCGTGAGCGCGATCGACGGAATCGTCGGCTTGAGCAACGCACGGCGCGCGCGACGGCTCAGCCACTTCCAGCCGGCCACGAGCAGCAGCGCGACCAGCGGGATCGATGCGATCGTCCATGTCCCGTTCGGGTAGTCGAATGCCATCAACACCAGCACGCCGAGCAGGAACAGCAGCGTGAGCCACGACGTCACGGGCGCGCCAGGCATCCTGAACGAGACGTTTTCCACGTCGCCGCGCCTGACCGCGGCGCGGAACTTCATCTGGCACACGACGATGAAGCCCCACGTGCTGATGATGCCGAGCGATGCGATGTTCAGCACGATCTCGAACACGCTCGACGGCACGAGATAATTGAGCAGCACGCCGACCACATAGATCGCGACCGTCACCAGGATGCCCGCGTACGGGACGGATTGCCCGCTCATCCGCGCGAGGAACGCGGGGGCCGAGCCGCCCATCGACAGCGAACGTAGCACGCGCCCCGTCGAATACAGGCCGGAATTGAGGCTCGACAGCGCGGCCGTGAGCACGACCAGGTTCATCACCGAGCCGATGCCCGGCACGCCGAGCGCGCCGAAGAACGTGACGAACGGGCTCTGGCCCGCCTTGTACGCACTCCACGGCAGCAGGCAGACCAGCAGAACGACCGATGCGACGTAGAAAATCGCGATGCGCCAGATCACGTTGTTGATCGCGCGCGGCAGCACCTTGCGCGCATCCTTGCATTCGCCGGCGGCCGTGCCGACCAGTTCGACGCCCGCGAACGCGAACACCACGCCCTGCACCAGCACCAGCGCCGGCATCAGTCCGTGCGGAAAGAACCCGCCGTTGTCGGTGATCAGATGCAGGCCGGTGCCATGACCGGCCACCGGCATGCCCGTGCCGAGGATCGCCGCGCCGATCACGAGAAACAGCACGATCGCGGCGACCTTGACCAGCGCGAACCAGAACTCCATCTCGGCGAACCACTTCACGCCGATCAGGTTCATCGTCGCGACGATGCACAGCGCGACGAGCGCGAAGATCCACTGCGGCACGGCCGCGAACGGCGCCCAGTAATGCATGTAGAGCGCGACAGCGGTGATGTCGACGATGCCGGTCATCGCCCAGTTCAGGAAGTACATCCAGCCTGCGACGAACGACGCCTTCTCGCCGAGGAATTCGCGTGCGTACGACACGAAGCTGCCGCTGCTCGGGCGATGCATCACGAGCTCGCCGAGCGCGCGCAGGATCAGGAACGAAAACGCGCCGCAGACGAGATAGACGATCGCGAGCGCCGGGCCGGCGGCCTGCAGTCGGGCGCCGGCGCCGAGGAACAGCCCGGTGCCGATGGCACCGCCAATCGCGATCATCTGCACCTGTCGATTGCCGAGGGTCTTGTGATAGCCGGCTTCGTGCGATTCGAGCCAGCTGCGTTTGTCGGTTTCGCCGGTTGTCGACGGGTCGGGAATCGATGCCATGACGGGTTCCTCGCGCACGGATGGGATTGGATTCATCCCGATCGCGGGACGATCGGGACCACCGGTACCGGAGGAGCAGCGCGCCGAATCGGGCGCGCTCGTCCTGATCGCGATTCGTCGGACCTGACGAAAGGCACGGTACGTCGCGAACGTATTCAGCCGTAATTCCCGTCACAAACGGAATGCAAATTTGGACTGGGCCTGTTCGAATCCATGCATAGGGTTTCGGCGCCGGGTGAACCGGATAGGTAATTTGGTGCGCCGGCGCGCGCTGCGAGGGCAACCGTTACCGACGGCGCCGGTTCATGCACCGAAATGAGGAATTCGGCTTGTCGAAAGGTTCGCCGAAATTTCCGTCTCGCGCCGGTGCGGCAAGCGTTTCCCGGCGATGGCCCGGTTTTTGCTGGTGTGGTGTCGGCCGCGCAACGGTTGCGCGCTGCCTGACGACACACCAGACAAGGAAGATTCACCGTGAGCCCGACGACCCGACCGTTCCCCCGATGCACCTGGCTGGCTGCGCTGCTCGCCGCCCCCGCGATCGCGCTGTTCGCCGCCGCGCCGGCCCACGCCGATGCGCTCGACACCATCGCGAAAAACGGCACGCTGCGCGTCGCGGTGCCCGAGGACTATCCGCCGTTCGGTTCGGTCGGCACGGACATGCAGCCGCAAGGCTACGACATCGACATGGCAGGACTCCTTGCCAAGTCGCTCGGCGTCAAGCTGAAGCTGGTGCCCGTGAACAGTGCGAACCGGATTCCGTACCTGACGACCAACAAGGTCGACATGGTGATCTCGTCGCTCGGCAAGACCCCGGAACGCGAGAAGGTCATCGATTTCTCGAGCGCGTACGCGCCGTATTTCCAGGGCGTGTTCGGGCCGCCCGACGTGAAGGTGAGCGCGCCCGCCGACCTGTCCGGCAAGACGGTGGGCGCCACGCGCGGCGCGCTCGAGGAGATCGCGCTGTCGCAGCTCGCGCCGAACGCGACGATCAAGCGCTTCGAGGACAACAACGCGACGATCCAGGCGTTCCTGTCGGGGCAGGTACAACTGATCGCGGCCGGCAACATCGTCGCGGCGGCGATTCTCGCGAAGAATCCGCCGCGCCGCCCCGAGGTCAAGTTCGTGATCAAGAATTCGCCGTGCTTCGTCGGCGTCAACAAGAACGAACCGCGCCTGCTCGCGAAGATCGACGATGCGATCGCGCATGCGAAGCAGGACGGCTCGCTGGGCGAGATGTCGCGCAAATGGCTCGGCCAGCCGTTGCCGGCCGGGCTGTGACGAATCGCCGTGTCGCGTGACACGGCGCCGCGGCCGGGATGCCCGGCGCGGCGCGTGTCGTTGTCCGAACCCGAATTTATCCCCTCCCCATGAGCTACCAGCTTCAATTCGGCGAGCTTGCCGAATACGCCGGCGTGTTCGCGAGCGGCGCGGCGATCACGCTCGCGCTGACCGCGGTCGCGACCGTGCTCGGCGTGGCCGTCGGTGTGCTCGGCGCGGCCGCGTACAGCGCCGACGCGCGCGCGGCCGTGCGGTTGCGCCCATTGATCGGCGCGTACGTCGAGGCGATTCGGAATACGCCGTTCGTCGTCCAGCTGTTCTTCATCTTCTTTGGCTTGCCGGCGCTCGGCGTGCACATCGACGAATACACGGCCGCGATCCTCGCGATGACGCTGAATCTCGGCGCGTACTCGGTCGAGATCGTGCGCGCGGGCGTGGCCGCCGTGCCGAAAGGGCATCTGGAGGCGGCGTCCGCGCTGGCGATGTCGCGCGCGCAGATGCTGCGCCACGTCGTGCTGCCGCAGGCGCTCGCCAAGGTGTTTCCCGCGCTGTCGAGCCAGATCGTGATCACGATGCTCGGTTCGGCGGTCGTGTCGCAAATCTCGGTGGCCGACCTGACCTATGCGGCCAGCTACATCCAGTCGCGCAACTTCCGCGCATTCGAGACGTACTTCGTGATCGCGCTCGCGTATCTGGCGATGGCGCTGCTGATGCGCGCCACCCTCGGCGCGATGGGGCGCCGCCTGTTCTCCCGCCGCGTGCGAGGTGCGCGATGACCGATTTCACGTTCGGGCAGATTCTCGCGAACCTGCTGCTGGCCGCGCGCTGGACGATCGTGCTGTCGATCGTGTCGTTCGTATCCGGCGGCCTCGTCGGCCTCGGGCTGCTCGTGATGCGCGTGTCGAATTCGACGGCGCTGCGCGGCGTCGCAAAGCTCTATATCGAAGTGTTCCAGGGCACGCCGTTGCTGATGCAACTGTTCATCGTGTTCTTCGGCCTGCCGCTCGTCGGGCTCGACGTTTCGCCGTGGGTCGCGGCCACGGCGGGGCTCACGTTCTTCACCAGCGCCTATCTGGCGGAGATCTGGCGCGGCTGTGTCGAGGCGGTGCCGAAAGGGCAGTGGGAGGCGTCGGCCAGCCTGGCGATGAGTTATGTCGAGCAGTTGCGTCACGTGATCCTGCCGCAGGCCGCGCGCATCGCGATCGCGCCGACGGTCGGCTTCGGCGTGCAGGCGGTGAAGGATACGGCGCTCGTGTCGATCATCGGCTTCACCGAGCTGACGAAGGTCGGTATCGCGATCTCGAACGCGACGTTCCGGCCGTTCGTCGTGTATGGCCTCGTCGCGCTGATCTATTTCGCGCTCTGCTATCCGCTTACCCGTTATGCGCGCACGTTGCAAAGGAGATGGCATGCCGCTCGTTGAAACCCGGGGTCTCGAAAAGCACTTCGGCACCCATCATGTGCTCAAGGGCATTGATCTGTCCGTCGAGCGCGGGCAGGTCGTGTCGATCATCGGCCGCAGCGGCTCGGGCAAGAGCACGCTGCTGCGCACGCTCAACGGGCTCGAGAGCATCGACGCGGGCACGATCTCGGTCGACGGCGAACGCGTCGATGCACGGCATGCGGACTTGCGTGCGCTGCGGCTGAAGGTCGGCATGGTGTTCCAGCAATACAACCTGTTTCCGCACCTGAGCGCCGGACAGAACGTGATGCTCGCGCAGTCGGTGGTGAAGAAGTCGCACCGCCAGCAGGCGCGCGCGATCGCGGAACTGATGCTCGAGCGCGTCGGCCTCGGCGACAAGTTCGACGCGTTTCCGGAACACCTGTCGGGCGGCCAGCAGCAGCGCGTCGCGATCGCGCGTGCGCTCGCGATGAAGCCGAGCGTGCTGTTGTGCGACGAAATCACGTCCGCGCTCGATCCCGAGCTCGTCGGCGAGGTGCTGGGCGTCGTCGAGCAACTCGCGCGCGAGGACATGACGCTGATCATGGTCACCCACGAGATGAACTTCGCGCGTGCGGTGAGCGACAGGATCGTGTTCATGCACCAGGGGCGCGTGTGGGAGAGCGGGACGGCCGACGAAATCTTCGAGCGGCCGCAGACGGTGGAGTTGACGCGGTTTCTGGGCAGCGTGCGGAACCCGGAAACTGCCATGCGCTGACTGACACGGCCGTGCGGCCGGGCCGCGACCAGATGACAAGACCGTAATCAAAGCCTCACCTTCCGGAAAGCGCGCGAATCGCAGAATGGACTCAACTCTTCATCACATCGATGCGGAGTGGATGTCCGGCCTGATCTGCGGACG
The DNA here is from genome assembly GCF_011753045.1 of Burkholderia sp. Ap-955. NCBI lineage: Bacteria > Pseudomonadati > Pseudomonadota > Betaproteobacteria > Burkholderiales > Burkholderiaceae > Burkholderia > Burkholderia sp. Ap-955. The sequence continues at coordinate 509 of NZ_VWWH01000157.1, read as the reverse complement.
CGAATACGCCAACTTGAGAGGTGAACGTCATGAACAACCTGATTCGTGCAGTCTTGATTTCCTGCGCACTGAGCGCACCCATCGCCGCATTTGCGCAAACCGCCGACCATGCGCTCACACGGGCCGACGTGCGTGCCGATCTCGTCCGCGTCGAACAGGCCGGTTATCGGCCGATCAGTAACGATCCGAACTATCCCGAAGACATCCAGGCAGCGGAAGCGAAGGTTGCCGCGCAGCCATCGCAATCGGTCGCGGCACGGCCGGCCGCCGAGTTCGCGCAGGCTTCGGCGTCCGGCCCGACCCGCGCCGACGTGGTCGCCGACCTGATTCAAGCGGAACGCGACGGCACGCTGCCGACGTCGAACTGGGACTATCCGCCGAGCGCGCAGACGATCGCGCGCAATCGCGAGCTGTATGTGGTCGCGCACGGCGAGCCGCGCACCGCGACGGCGAGCGTGCGGACGGGCGCGGCTGTTTCAACGGCGAGCGCGCAATGAAGCCGGCTGCCA
>NZ_VWWH01000156.1:0-9427 GCF_011753045.1 Burkholderia sp. Ap-955 | reverse complement strand
GGAGGCGCTGCGCAGCGCGGCGGCCGCGTTCGAGCGCGCGGCGGCAAGCCACGGCGCCGGCGTGCGCGGCATCGTGCGGATCTCGGCCAGCGACGTGATCGCCGTCGAAGTGCTGCCGCCGATGCTCGCGCAATTGCGGCGCAACCATCCGGGGCTCGTCATCGAACTGGTGCCGACCGACCGCCTCCAGGACGTGCTCAAGCGCGAGGCCGACATCGCGGTCCGGATGGCGCCGCCCACGCAGGAAGCGCTCGTTGCACGGCGCATCGGCGCGGTCGATGTCGGGCTGTATGCACGTGACGACTACCTGGTGCACAACGGGGTACCCGAGACGACCGACGAACTCGCGCATCACGCGCTGATCGGCTTCGATACGGTCACGCCGTTCATCCGCTCGATGGGCCGCAGCATGCCGCTGTGGAAGCGCGATGCGTTCTCGCTGCGCACCGACAGCAACCTCGCACAGCTGGCGATGATCCGCGCCGGCTACGGGATCGGCTTCTGCCAGAGCGGGCTCGCGAAACGCGACGCGCGGCTCGTGCGCGTGCTGCCGGACAAGCTCGCGGTGCCGCTGGAAACCTGGGTCGTGATGCACGAGGACCTGCGGTCGAGCCCGCGCTGCCGCGCGGTGTTCGACGCGCTAGCCGACGGGCTGCGTGCGTATGTGAGCGGCGAAATCGTCGAATAGACGGTTCGCGGCGACGGTCACGAATGAAGTGAACGAAGCGCCCGCCTGGCGCTATTCGTAGATTTTCCCGGCGAACAGGATGTCCGCCATGCGCCGCCACGGATTGTCGGGCACGTCGTAGAAACGCAGCCCTTCCTCCGACGCCTCGGCCCAGTCGACCATCGCGTCCAGGTACTCGCCGATCGAGTGATTTTCCCACCCGAGCGCGCCGCGGGCGTACGGCGACGGCGGCACGTCGGCCTCGAGCTGGCGCTCCTTGTTCCAGTCGTGGCCGAGCACGCGCAGGAAGTGGATCAGCGAGCGTTCATCGACCACGCGCTCCAGCGCATCCTGCAGCTTCGCGGCCATCTGGCGTTGCAGTTCGTCGTTCATTTTTATGTTCCTTCGCGCGCCTCTCAGGTACGCGCCGCCGCAGGTCGTGCGGCCCGGTTTTACATCAGCAATTGCCGCGACAGCACCTCGCGCGCCTGCGTGACGGCTTCGCGTTCGCCGGGCATCGGCGGCGTCAGCGAAAACACCGCGTCCGGCAGCGGCGGCAGCCGGAATTTCGCGCCGAGCCGCATCATGCCCTCGCCGATCGCCGACGCGCACAGGCAGCCCACCCCGAGCCCCGCCGCCAGCATCGACTGCAGCCCCGCCACCCCGGACGCGCTGTGCACGAGCCGGTACGGCATATGCTGCTCGTCGAGCGAGCGCACCGCGACCTGATGCATCATGCAGTCGTCCGGCAGGAGCACGAGCGGCAGCGGCTCGGGCAACTGCTCGGCGAGCGCGGGCGATGCGACCCACGACAGCGGCTCGCGCCGCAGCACCCAGCGCGTATCCGCCGACGCCGGCCGGAACGGCCCGCTCGACAGATTCATCACCACGCCGAGATCGACCTGCCCGCGCGCATGCGCCGTTTCGATATCCGCGCTCTTCATCGCGCTGACGTGCAGGCTCAGTTGCGGGTAGCACTCCCGCAGCCGCGCGAGCAGGCCCGCGACTTCGTTGGTCCGGTAGTAATCGGTGATCGCGACGCGCAGCTCGCCCTTGATCGCCTGGCCGCGCACTTCGTCGAACGCGGCCTCGTTCAGCGCGACGATGCGCCGCGCGTGCTGCAGCAGCCGCGAGCCGGCCGGGGTCGGCTCGACCCCGCGCTTGCTGCGCACGAACAGCGGCACGCCGGCACGCGATTCGAGCTTGCGCACCTGCTCGCTGACCGTCGACTGCGACAGGTGCAGCAGCGGCGCGGCGGCCGTCAGGCTGCCGGCATCCGCGACCGCCGCGAAAGTACGCAACTGATCCAGGTCGAAACCGCGCATCGCCAATCTCCATCCATCGAATAACCCGATGGATGCTACCACCAATTCCCGCTTTTCCGATTCATTGCCACCGCCCAGAATGGGGGTCAATCGCCCGTCCACGGCCGAACCGGTGCGCCCCGCGTCGCGTCCGGCGTGAATGTGGCACTCATTCTTTCGGACCTGCTTCCATGACGAACGACACCCTTGCCCCCTGCGTGCCGGCCGGCACGGCCGCTGCGGCGACGCCGCGCAGCCACCACGGCTGGGCGCTGGTGGTCCTGCTGGTTGGCGCGATTTTGCCGCCGCTCGACTACTTCATTGTGAATCTCGCGCTGCCGGCCATCCGCGACGGCATCGGCGCGCGCCCGGCCGAGTTGCAGCTGGTCGTATCGGCATACGCGTGCGCGAACGCGGTCGTGCAGATCACCGGCGGCCGGCTCGGCGACCTGTACGGCCGCAAGCGGATGTTCATGATCGGGATGGCCGGCTTCGTCGTCGCGTCGACGCTGTGCGGGCTTGCCGGCAGCGGCGCGGTGCTGGTCGGCGGCCGCGTGCTGCAGGGCCTGTTCGCCGCGATCCTCGCGCCGCAGGTGCTCGCGACGATCCGCAGCGTGTTCAGCCCGCAGGAGCAGGTGCGCGTGATGGGCTTCTACGGTTTCGTGTTCGGCCTCGCGGCCGTGATCGGCCAGCTTGGCGGCGGCGCGTTGATCAGCCTGCATCCGTTCGGGCTCGGCTGGCGCGCGATCTTCCTCGTCAACCTGCCGATCGGCATCCTGGCGCTGATCGGCAGCTGGCGCTTCATCCCGGAAAGCCGCCCGCCGAAAGGCCAGCGCATCGACGTGCCGGGCATGGCGCTGCTGTCGCTGTTCCTGCTGATGCTCGTCTACCCGCTCACGCACGGGCGCGAGGCGGGCTGGCCGCTGTGGATGGTCGCGTGCCTCGTCGGCGCGCTGCCGATGCTCGTTGCGCTGCTGGCGGTCGAGGCGCGCCGTCTCGCGGGCGGCCATGATCCGCTGCTCGACGTGCGCCTGTTCCGCAACCCCGTCGTCGCGCTCGGGCTCGTGCTGGCGTTCCTGTTCTACACGCTGAGCGCGTTCTTCCTGAGCTACGGGATCTACCTGCAGGGCTGCCTGAACTGGTCGCCGCTCGCGTCTGGGCTCGCGATCCTGCCGCTCGGGCTCGGTTTCCTGTCGAGCCCGCTGCTGATGCCGCGACTCGTCGGCCGGTTCGGCGGCTATCGCGTGCTCACGCTCGGTTTCGCGATGCTCGCGGCCGGCGTCGCGGCAGCCGCCGCGCTGGCCGGTGCAGCCGCACCGGGCCCCGGCTTCTACGTGGGGATTGCAGCGATCGGGATCGGCCAGGGCCTCGTGCTGCCGTCGGTCGTACGGATCGTGCTCGCGGAAGTCGACACGGCACGCGCAGGCGTCGCCTCCGGCATGGTCACCGCGATGCTGCAGATCGGCGCGGCCGTCGGCGCGGCCACGCTCGGCGGCGTGTTCTTCGCCCGGCTCGGCGCGCATCCGGCTGCGCTCGACTACGTGCAGGGCTTCAGGACGTCGATGTTCGCGCTGACGGCCGTGCTGCTCGTGTGCATCGCGCTATCGGCGATGCTCGGGCCGCTGCATCGGCGGCTGCATGCAGGCACGTAAGCGGGACGGGAATCGTTGCGACGGCGGGTCGGACGCGGAAGCGGTGCAGATGCAGGCGCAGCCGCTCGCCGGCCTCCGGCATCACGCGTGATGCTTGCGTTGCGCCTGGCGCGCTTCCCATTCGGCCAGCTCGACGCGATAGCGCGCGAGGGCTTCGTCATAGAGATCGAAGACGCACGGCGAACAGCCGCTGTTGCAGCAGTCTTCGAGTTCGGGCTGGATGGGCGGGGTCGGACGGGGATCGTCGACGGACGGATCCGGAGAGGCAGTGTTGGGCACGGCGAAAATCGAATGAAAAGACGCGTTCAGTATAAGCGGATGCCGCCCGATATGCGTGCCGCGCGGGCCATGCCACGCGGCGTCATATCCCCAAAATCGTCACCTGATCGTGGCGAATCCGGACCTCGCGTGTCCATGCATCGATTTCGGCGATCACCTCCGCAAGCTCGGCGCAGCTCGCGTCCAGACGGTCGACGAAAGCCTGCCGCGAATCGCGGAACACGAAGTCGAGCCGCTCGAGTGCCGTCATGCGCTGCGCAGCGTCGCCCAGCATTCTGCGCGTGTCGTCCAGCTCGTCCACGATCCGCAGCCAGTCCGGCATAGCGATGCCGTTGAACGCGTAATGATCGTAGTCCGGGATCTGTCGCGCGATCGCCGCTTCGAGCAGGCCGAAGACTTCCTCCCTGAAAAACAGCGATCCCTCGTTCCAGCATTTGTGCGCATACGGCCCGCCCATGAGTTCGATATAGGCGGTGTCCTCGATTTCTGCGAGATCCCTGATGATCCGGATATCGTCCATGGGGTGTCGTCGTTGCCGCGGTGGCGTCGGTCACCCTTCGCCGGACGTTGATCCATAATGGCGCGATTGTCCGCGAACCAGGCGACGCTGTCGATGCCTCGCTCGTATTGCGTTTCCGGCCGGCGCAGGGCCCGGACTCATCGCAACGCTCGCCGCCGCCCCTTCCGCCGCATCCTCGTCATCGACCCACTGGAGCCGCGTCATGGCTGAAGCAGTGAATCCGCCGGAAGTCTGGGCGCCGTTCGGCGCGTTCTCGATGGCCGTGATCCAGGGCGACGGCCGAATCGTGCATCTGAAGGGGCAAGTGTCGCTCGACCGCGACGGCCAGGTGGTCGGCCACGGCGACATGCGCACGCAGGTGCGGCAGACGCTCGACAACATCCGCGCGGTGCTCGCTACCTTGGGCGGACAGATGCAGGACGTGATCTCGCTCGTTCACTACGCGACCGACATCGATGCCTTCATGCAGGCCGGCGACCTCCGCAAGACGTACTTCGCCGAGCCCTATCCCGTGACGACGACCGTCCAGGTCGAGCGTCTCTATCATCCCGATCTGCTGATCGAGATCGCCGCTGTTGCCGAGATTCCGCTGGTGCGTTTTCGGCGGCCTGCATCGCGCGCGTGAAGCGGCGATGTGGCGATTCGCGGTGTGACGCGCCGGCCGGAGCTTCCCGACCGGCGCGCCTGCCCGCAACCCGCGTGCCTACTTCACCTGCGCGCCAGGCTTCGCGGCACCCGCACCGGCCTTGTCGGCCAGCGGCTGCCACGCGGCGCCGAGCGAATACCAGTCGACGCGGCGCGTGAGCGTCATGATGCCGGCGAGGATCGCGAACAGCAGCAGCGAACCGAGCATCAGCGCGTTGTCTTCCGACAGCAGCAACCCGTAGAGCGCCGCGTACAGCACCGCGAGCAGCGCCGCGAACACCGCCCCGCGCTTCACGCTGTGCAGCACGAACGACAGGTAGAAGGCGAGCAACCCGATGCATGCGCCGCTCGCCGCGAGATACGCATACGCGAACTTGATGTGTTCGGACAGGCTCAGCAGCAACAGGAAGAACAGCGCGAGCGACAGGCCGACCAGCGTGTACTGGATCGGGTGAATGCGCAGCCGCTTCACGAGCTCGTACATGAAGAAACTCGCGAACGTGAGCATCACGAACAGCGCGCCGTACTTCGTCGCACGTTCGGCCTGCAGATAGACGTTCACGGGCTCGATCACCGACACCGACGCCATTTCGATCGCACCTTCCCCGTTGCCCGAGATGATCTGCTCACGCGCCTTCGTGTTGAACGACGTCACACGCCAGTTGCCGGTGAAGCCGTGCGCATCGACCGTGCGGTTGTTCGGCAGGAATGCGCCGTCGAAACTCGGATGCGGCCACGTCGATTTCAGCGAGAAATCGTTCTGGTCGCCCACCGGCGCGAACGCGACGGAATCCGCACCGCGCAGCGGCAGGTCGATGCTGAACGGCACGGCCGCCCCTGCGTTCGCGTCCGCCAGCGCGGCGAGATCGACGTTCGCGTGCACGCCCTGGCGCAGGCTGTCCAGCCGCGTGCCCTGCTCGACATCGAAGCGCGTGCCGCCGATGCGCAGGTCGGGCTGCGCGGTCAGCCCGCGAATGTCGCCGATCCCGATCGACACAAAGACATCGTCGACCTTGAAGCTCACGTGGCCATCCGCCTGCGGCAGCTTCTTCAGGTCCGGCAACGGCAACGTACCGGTCATCCGGCTCGCCAGTTCGTACACCAGCGCCTTGTGGATGCCGCGATAGCGGACGCTGGTCGTCAGCGTGCCGTCGACGTTCAGCGTCTTCGGAAACACGAGCAGGCGCTTCGTTTCGCTGCGCAGGCTCGTCTTCGCCGCGCCGCCGGCCGGCGAATCGTCGCGCACGCGCGTGACTTCCGTGTAGCGCACGACGAGCACGGGGCCCGCCACCGTCTGCGGCCCCGCATAGCTCGACCAGATGCTCTGCAGCGCGTCCATCCGATACGCGGAGCGTTCCTGCACGATGCTTTGCACCATGTGCAGCGGGATCAGGATCAGCAGCGCGAGGAACGCAGTGATCGCGAATTTGAACAACAGGACTCGATTCATGGCCGACGGGTACCGGAGTAAAAGGGTACGGTCAGCATGAGCCGCCCCGGTGAAGGGCGATTGAAGCCGGTGTGAAGCGAATGTGCGGCGAACGTGAAGTGTGGTCAGCCCGCCGACGGCAGCGTGAGCGTCGCGCACGCGCCGCCTTCGTCGCGGTTCGCGAGCGCGACCTGGCCGCGGTGCAGCATCGCGACCTCGCGGACGAAACACAGCCCGAGGCCCGTGCTGCGATCCTGGCCGTCGGGACGCGGCAGCGAATAGAAGCGCTCGAACACGCGCGCCAGTGCGTAGTCGGGCACGCCGGGGCCGTCGTCGGCCACGCGCACGACCGCGACCTGCGCCCTGCCCGCCGGCTGCCGTTCGAGCGCGATGCGGATCGTGCTGCCCCGCGGCGCGAAATCCAGCGCGTTGTCGAGCAGGTTGCCGAGCGCCTGGCGCAGCAGGAACGGATCGCCTTCGACGATCGCCGGATCGGCCGCGTCATGCGCGTCGATCGCGAGGCTCACGCCGCGCTGCCGCGCGCGCGGCTCGATATCGTCGACGAGCTGTTCGAGCACCGGCCGCAGCGCGACCGGTTCGCGCACCGACAGGCGCTGCTTCTGCTCGACTTCCGCGAGTGCGAGCAGCTTGCGGATCATTTGTTCGAGGCGACCGGCCTGGCGGCGGATGTTCTCGGTGAAGCGCCGCCGGTTCGCCACCGGCATGTCTTCCTGAAGCAGTTCGGCCGCGCCGCTGATCGCCGCCAGCGGGCTCTTCATCTCGTGCGTGAGCGTATGGATGTAGGTCTCGACGTACTGCCGGTCCTCCAGCCGCTGATGCATGCTCTCCACCGCGCGCCCGAGCTCGGCCAGCTCGCTCGCGCCCTGCAGCGGCATGTCGGCCCGCTCGCCTGCCGCGATCGCGCGCGCATAGCGCTGCAGGCGCCGCAGCCCGACCACCAGCCACCACGTGCAGGCCACACCGATCAGGATCGCGCCGCCCATCAGCAGCGCGCCGTACAGCATGATCTTGCGCTGGCTGCGCGCGATGAACGGCGCGACCGTCTGGTTCGGCTTCGCGATCGTCAGCACGCCGATGATCTGGTTGCCGTGCCGGATCGGCGCCGCCACGTGCATCACGGTGCTGCTGTCGTCGTTCGGATCGCTGCGCGTGCTGCGCGCGCCGTACTCGCCGCGCAGCGTCCGGTACACGTCGTTCCAGCGCGAATAGTCCTGCCCGACCGCACGGCCGGACGAGTCGTAGCGCACGATCCCGTGCGCATCGGTGATGTAGAGACGGTAGCCGATCGCGGTCTTTTGCACGCCCCATACGTTCGCGCTGACCGGGCTTTCGTGCAGTTTCGAGAGCTGCCGCGCGAACGCACCGTCGGCGATGTGGCCGTTTTCCATGTCGTCGGCGGCGAGCGTCGCGAGCACTTGCGCGGTATCGACGAGCGTGTCCTCCATCGCCTCGCGCACGCCCGGCTTCACCTCCTGCACGAACACGCGCAGCGTGATCAGCGCGGCCAGGCCGACGATCAGGAAAAAGCCGAAGAAGATGCGCAGGCCGATATGCATGGGCGGTGCCGGTCGTTACGGTTGCAGCGAATAACCCATCCCGCGATGCGTGCGGATCGGGTCGCGCTCGGGGTCGATCGCGCGCAGCTTCGCGCGCAACGTCTTGATGTGCGTGTCGACCGTACGGTCGGCCGAATCGAATGCCTCGTGCCACACGAGGTCCATCAATTGCTCACGCGAATAGATGCGCCCCGGATGCCGGACCAGCAGCGCCAGCAGCCCGAATTCGTAGCGCGTGAGGTCCAGTGCGTGGCCGAGCCACGATACGCGGGCGCCGTCGGTGTCGAGTGTGAAACCCGGTGCGATGGTCGCAGCCGGCATGGGCGCGGGTGCCGCTTCGGGCGCGGCCGTCCGGTAGAAGCGCCGCAGGATCACGCGCACCCGCGCCGCCAGCTCGCGCGGCGAAAACGGCTTGACCACGTAATCGTCGGCGCCGATCTCGAGCCCGACGATCCGGTCGATTTCATCGTGCCGCGCGGTGAGGAAGATCACCGGCACGTCGGAGAACGTGCGCAGCCGCCGGCACACCTCGAAGCCGCTGAGATCCGGCAGGCCGACGTCGAGCACCACGAGATCGAAGCGCGTGTCGCGCAGGTGGTCGAGCGCCGCCTGGCCGAGCGTGCAGTGGACGGTCTGCATGCCGTCGGTGCCGAGGGCATAGATGATCGTGTCCGCGATCGCCATTTCATCTTCGACGATCAGGATATTGGGCTGATGCATGGTCTCAGGCTGGGCTCGCGCAATCCGGTGCGACATTGTACGCACGGCCGGCCGCCGCGCGAGCCCCTGCCCTTGCCCTGCCCTTGCCTTGCCCTGCCGCGCTATGCCACGCGGCCGGTCACCGGAATCGACGCGCCGGTGATCGCCTGCGCATCGGCCGACAGCAGGAAGCCGATCGTCGCCGCGATCTGCTCCGGCTTCACCCAGCGCGTGAAATCCGCGTCCGGCATGTCCGCGCGGTTCGGCGGCGTATCGATGATGCTCGGCAGGATTGCGTTCACCGTCACGCCGCGGTCGAGCAGTTCGGCCGCCAGCGCCTCGGTGAGCCGCGCGACGCCGGCCTTCGCGGCCGCGTACGCGCCCATCCCCGTGCCGGCCTTGAACGCCGCGCCCGCGCCGATGTTGACGATGCGCCCGGCCGGGTTCGCCAGCAGGTGCGGCAGCGCGGCCTTCGATGCGTTCAGCGCGGTCTTCACGTTCAGCTCGTACATGCGGTCCCACGTGGCGGCGTCGCCGTCGGCGATCGTCTGCCACACGAACGCGCCCGCGATGTTCAGCAGCGCGTCGACCCGGCCGAATTCGCGCTGCACGGTATCGAGCGCCTGCACGGCGGCCTGCGGATCGACGAGATCGA
>NZ_VWWH01000155.1:0-9627 GCF_011753045.1 Burkholderia sp. Ap-955 | reverse complement strand
CCTCGGCGGCGGCGCAGGTACCGCGGCAGGCAACGCGATGGGCGGCCGCACGGGCGGCCTGCTGGGTGCGGCTGTCGGCGGCGGCGCCGGCGCGGCGCTCGGCGGCAACATGTCGCGCAGCTCGTACGAACGCGATTACGGCGGTCGCGGCGATCGTGGCTATCGCCACCGCAAGCATCACCACCACCGCGACTGGGACTGATCGCCGCTGGCGCGGCTTGGTGCGTGAATGGCGCACCGGCGCGCCGACGGCGTCGGCACCCGACGCGAGATTCGGCCCGGCGGCCTGCCGGGCCGTCATCGCCGGCCAGACCGGCGAACCCTTTTCGGCTTCCTCAGCCGCGGCCAGACGCCCGATCGACGGGCCGGCAAGTTTCCCGCCTCGCTGTATTTCCCCGTTTTCCGACTACACCGCCTCTCGCGACTGAATGCGTCCGAGGCGTGCCGATACCATTCGCGTCCCGTTCGATTTCCGTTGGCACGTTCTGCGGCCCGCGATGGCTCATGATTGGCGCGGTGCGGCTTGCTGCGGTACGCACGTCGTCGCACTCCAATCGGCGTAACCAGGTGTATCGCGAACCGTGCGCGCAACGGGAATAGCTGCGGTTATTCGCCCACGCCTTTTGCGTCCCGGCGAACGTGCACGTTGCCCCGCCCGTCAGGATTTCCCTGATAGCCGGAGCGTCGCTTCGCCCTTCCTCACCGCGTATCGCGACTGCCGGCTGGTAGTGGGAAATCGAATGGAATCCATCGCAACATTTAATTGGTCGATTGCGAACGACTTCGCTATCGTCGGCGATGCTCGCGTACGGCATCGCACCGTGCCGCTGGCCGCGCCTCGCCGCATGATCGATCGCGAGCGCCACGGCCCGGTCGCCGGCCCCACAAGCATGGGCCGCCGCGTCCGAAGAACCGGACGAACCCGTCGCGAAGCCTGGCCGACCGAACGAAGGCGCATGCGTCTTCAAGCCACCCCGGCAACGACATCCCGCCGCCGCATGCGTGCCCCACGCGCGTACGTGCCGCCCGATGCCGTTGGCACCCGGGGCCGGACCAACCCATTGCCTGGATGCACTATGTCTAAGACAACGTATTACGCGCCGCATGGCGGCCACCCGCCGCAGACCGATCTGCTGACCGATCGCGCGATGTTCACCGAGGCGTACGCGGTGATCCCGAAGGGTGTGATGCGCGACATCGTCACGAGCTGGCTGCCGTTCTGGACGAACACGCGCCTGTGGGTGATCGCCCGCCCGCTGTCGGGTTTCGCAGAAACCTTCTCGCAGTACATCGTCGAAGTGAACCCGGGCGGCGGCAGCGACAAGCCCGAGCAGGACAAGAACGCCGAAGCCGTGCTGTTCGTCGTCGAAGGCGAAGCCGAGCTGACGCTGCAAGGCACGAAGCACGTGCTGAAGCCGGGCGGCTACGCGTTCATTCCGCCGGGTGCGGACTGGACGCTGCACAACGTCAGCGATGCCGCGGTGCGTTTCCACTGGGTGCGCAAGCACTACCAGGCCGTCGACGGCATTCCGCTGCCGGAAGCCTTCGTGACCAACGAGCAGGACGTCGAGCCGATCCCGATGCCGGGCACCAACGGTGCATGGGTGACGACGCGCTTCGTCGACATGAGCGACATGCGCCACGACATGCACGTGAACATCGTGACGTTCGAGCCGGGCGGCGTGATTCCGTTCGCTGAAACGCACGTGATGGAGCACGGGTTGTACGTGCTCGAAGGGAAGGCTGTGTATCGCTTGAACCAGGACTGGGTCGAGGTCGAAGCCGGTGACTTCATGTGGCTGCGCGCGTTCTGCCCGCAGGCGTGCTATTCGGGTGGCCCTGGCCGCTTCCGTTATCTGCTGTACAAGGACGTGAACCGTCACATGAACCTGTTGCTGAACCCGGCGCGTTAAGCGTCGTTCAAGCAGTCGGATCAGTCGAATGTGAAAGCCCGCCGGGGAATACCGGCGGGCTTTTTTGTGCTTGATGGATTGTCGCGGATGTCGTTTGCCGACCCGTTGCTGCCCTTCAGGCCCGTGCAGTGCCTCCGGCCGCTTCCAGGGAACCATGACCGCCGAGCGCGTCGCCTGCGTCCGGGAATCCGCGATCCCGCTCTAGCCGAAGCGCGGATTGTGGGGCAACGGGATGCATACTGCTGCGAGTCGTACGCATCCCTCGGGTGTCGGCGATCAATAAGCTGCGATCTTTTCGGTGTGCTGCTGTTCAAGGGGCTTCCTGGATTTCGCCAGTGCCGTGATGAACAACATGGTGGCGATTCCGCCGGCAATCAGTACAGGGTAAGCGGCCAGGATCTGGAACAACGAATACTTCCAGCTCAATGGGCGCCCGACGCCCAGCATCGCCGCATAGAACCACGACACTGCGGAAATCACGCCAGCGAAAATGGCAACCATACGCCGTTCAAAGGAAAGCTCCAGCAAGGAGCCCACTTTTTGCAATGCCGGGAGGACCATCGAGTGCAAGGCGATACCGTTGAAGGTCAGCAAGGCGACGATGCCGATCTTGGCCTGGAGTTTGGGATTGTGGAGATACGTGAGGCCCTGAGTCCGCATGTCGAACGCAATGATCGCAATGCCGGTGATCCAAAGCACCGTCAGCGCCAACGTGACGGTGCGCTGCAGACTGGCCAGGTGGACCTGGTCAAGATCCTCGGGTGCGTCGGAATCCAAAAGCCGCTTGACCATCGCAATGTCACTGGTCAGCACGAGACCAATCGCGACACAGCAGGCGATGAGATGAATAAAGACAATACCCAACCGTACGAATTCCATTTTTCTGTCCTCGTTCGCGCAATGCGCAAATTTAATTTGTACCGTCGACAACCCGGTTGATTCTCCTCAGTAAATTAGGAGTGCGATTAAAGTATTAAAATAAGACCACGAATCCTGCTGTTACGCCGGCTTAAGTCATGCATGACAAGAACGACTCGGCGACCCGATTACGGATCGTCGGGGTCCTGTCGGACTGCTTACAGTCGAATCGATACTCATTGCGAGTTCGACCGCTGGAGTCCGCACGGCGTGCGGGCTTGCAGGGTCGGATGGCGAACTGTCGGGTATCCGGCATGGCGTGACAGGCAGAATGAAACATCGCCCAACTGCCGGATGCCGCCGGACGACCCGCAAAATTTACGGGATGTGTCCGCAACGAATCAACCCGACTTGTAACGAAATGCAAAGAAGGGCAGGTGCGACAAATGGGCGCGGCGAAGGGTTCGACCCGGGCGTGGCTCACCCGGACAGGGGGGATGCCGTATTGTTACTATTTCGATCGAGTCGCGATCGACGCGCCGAATCCTTTTACATTTCCTTGAAAAACGCTGAAAGGGTCGCAGGCAACAATGCACGTTGTGAAATTTTCATATGTGGAATTGAGCAATATCGACTGCTCGAAATTCCGGTGAGAAGAGGCTCGTGGCGTCGAAGATCGGCAACCGCAATTTGACCGTGGCGGCGGAAACGCGGATGAAACTTCATGGCCGATTCCGGTTGGCTGGGCGGGGCGCCCGACAAGAGGGTAAGGGAGACGTAATGATCGACTTTGGCCGGCATGATATGCCGCCATTGATTCGGTGAGCGTCCGCTGTCCGGTGCTGAACCGACGGATCCGGCGTCACACGGCACACCTGTACGAACGGCAGACGATGGCCGAGAGCAGCCGGCTTTCCCCGCATGCTCAAGGAATTCGCGATGAACCTTGCTTTCGTGGTCGGTGCGTACCACTACAGGCCGAGCGTGATCGCCGCGCGCGTCGCGACCTGCAACCGCGTGTCGGGCAGCAGCCCGTCCTCGATCAGCCACACCGCTGACAAGCCCGACCACGCGAGTATCCACTGCAGCAGCTGGCGGCGATCAAGCTTCCCCGCCTCGGCCACCAGCGTGACACGCCGCTCGAAGCGCACGGGATCGACCGCAATATCGTGCGACGGATTGCAGAACAAATTCGCGTAGTCGAACGCGCGATCGCCGCGTAGCGCCTTCGGGTCGATCGCACGCCAGCCGCGATCGCCGAAATGGAGGATGTTGCCGTGATGGATGTCGCCGTGCAGGACGACTTCATCGACAGGCGGCCCGGCGAGCAGCTGGCGCGCGACCGTTGCCGAGTGGTGTAGCACGTCGCTGCCGGAAGCATCCGACAGCAGCGCATGGAACCAGTCGTGCAGCGGCACGACCGACGGCGGCTCCGGCGCACGATGCGCATGCAGTCGCTCGACGACGCCGCAGGCGATGCGCATCGCGTCGTCATCGTGGCCTGAAGCCGAAAAACCGGCCAGCGTCGGCGCCGGCTGCGCCCGTTCGAGCAGAATCGCATCGCCGTCGTGCAGCCACACCTGCGCGGCGCCTTGCCCGTTCCACCACGTCATCAGCGCATTGCCGCGACGCTCTTCGTCGCAGGTGGCGACTTTCAACATCGCCGGCCGCGATTGCCAGACGACGGGCAGCAGGCCGCCGCTCGCGGTCAGGATCGGGCCGCCGTCGGGAACGAGGCCCCACAGGCCCAGGTATCGATCGAACATCACACGATGCTACAGCCGAACCGGCTCGCGCGCAGCACGGTGCGTCCAATGGTGCGTCACGCGGTCGCAGATGCGAAGTGAACGGCCCACGCGCACTTTCCTAAATAAAATTTAGCCAGCCAAACTTTGGCTAAAGAATGTTCCGGTTTCGCGCCATCCCTTCGACAATGCGCGCCTTTCGTGACCAGTCGGTGCCGCTCGCGCACCGGCCGTCGCAGCATCGAAGAAGGAGCCCGACATGACCGACCACACCGCATCCCCGCCGCCGCCACCCGCCCCGCCGCCGCCCCGCCGTCGCCGCGTGTGGCGCACACTCGCGGGCGCGCTTCTCGGCCTGACGGTCGCATGCGCGGGCATCGGCGCATGGACGATCCAGCGCATCTGGACGCAGTTGCCGTCCGTCGAACACCTCGCCGTGTACCGTCCCGCGCTGCCGCTGCGGATCTTCTCGCGCGACGGCGACCTGCTGGCCGAATACGGCGTCGAGCGGCGCGAGTTCGTACCGCTCGAACGCATCCCGCCGCTGATGCGGCAGGCGCTGCTCGCGGCCGAGGACGCGAAGTTCTACCAGCACGGCGCGGTCGATTTCAACGGCCTCGCGCGTGCGACGTTCGCGAACGTCGTGACCGGGCAGCCGGGGCAGGGCGGCAGCACGATCACGATGCAGGTCGCGCGCAACTTCTACCTGACGCGCGACAAGGTGCTGAGCCGCAAGCTCGCCGAGATCCTGATGGCGACCAAGCTCGAACGCGAATACAGCAAGGACAAGCTGCTCGAGCTGTACATGAACGAGATCTATCTGGGTGAGCGGGCCTACGGTTTCGCGGCGGCCGCGAACGTGTATTTCGGCAAGCCGCTCGACGCGCTGAGCGCGGGCGAGGCGGCCGTGCTCGCGGGGCTGCCGAAGGCGCCGTCCGCGTTCAACCCGGTCGTCAATCCGGCGCGCGCGACCGCGCGGCGCAACTACGTGCTCGGCCGGATGCATGCGCTCGGCCAGCTCGACGACGCGACGTATCACGCGGCCGTCGACGCGCCGATCGCGCTGGCAACCACGCCGCCGCCCGGGATCATCGCGGCGCCGTACGTCGCCGAGCGCGCGCGCCGGATGATGGTCGAGCGTTTTCACGACGATGCCTATACGCTCGGCCTCGACGTGACGACGACGATCTCGATGCGCGACCAGCGCGCGGCCGAAGCATCGCTCGCACGCACGCTGAGCCGCCAGCCGCGCGCGAAGCGCGATGCGCGCAACGGGCTCGAAGGCGCACTGGTATCGCTCGATGCGGCAACGGGCGACATGCTCGCGCTCGTCGGCGGCGCGGATTTCAACCGCAACGTGTTCGACCATGCGCTGCAGGCGTATCGCCAGCCGGGCTCGAGCTTCAAGCCGTTCGTCTATTCGGCGGCGCTGGAAAAGGGCTACTTCCCGGGCGTGCTCGTCGACGATACGCAGCGCACGCTCACGCATGAGGAAACCGGCGCGCGGCCGTGGCGCCCGCGCAATTTCGCCAACAATTACGAGGGCTTCATTCCGGTGCGGCGCGGGCTCATGCGCTCGAAGAACCTGGTGGCGGTCAGCCTGATGCAGGCCACCGACGCGCGCTACGTGCAAGAGCACGCGGTGCACTTCGGCTTCGACGCGCAGCGCAATCCGGCGTCGCTGCCGCTCGCGCTCGGCGCGGGCGCCGTGACGCCGCTCGAACTGGCGAGCGCGTACAGCGTGTTCGCGAACGGCGGCACGCGGATGGAGCCGCGCCTGATCCTGTCGGTGAAGCAGCGTCACGGCGGCGCGATGTACGAGGCGACGGCGCCGGCAGGCGAGCGCGTCGTATCGGCGCGCAACGCGTTCATGATGGACAGCATGCTGCGCGACGTCGTGAAGTCCGGCACCGCGCGCGGCGCGCTTGCGCTGCGCCGCGACGACACGGCCGGCAAGACGGGCACGTCGAACGGGTCGAAGGACGTGTGGTTCGCCGGCTACTCGTCGGGCATCGTCGCGGTCGCATGGCTCGGCTACGACACGCCGCGCCCGATGGGGCGTGCGACCGGTGCGTCGCTCGCGTTGCCGGTCTGGCTCGACTACATGAAGACGGCCGTCGACGGGCGTACGCCGGTCGAGGCAACGCCGCCGCAGGACGTCGCGCTCGTCGACGGCGACTTCGTCTACGCCGAATACACGCGCGGCGCGTGCACGGCCGACGTGCCGTCGTACATCCGCAGCCGCTTCGCGTGCGGCGGGGCGGCGGCGGTGGCCGGTGCATCCGACGCGCCGGGCAACGACGGCAAACCTGCCGAGCCGATGCCTGCGGCGGTCGATGCGGCCGAGCGCGAACGCGTGCTCGACCTGTTCCGGACGGGTGACTGACGCGCACCATGCATACGCTTTATCTGATTGCAATCGTCGCGGAAGCGATGTCGGGGGCGCTGATGGGCATGCGCCGCGGGATGGACCGCTTCGGGCTCGCGCTCGTCGGCGCGGTGACGGCGCTCGGCGGCGGCACCGTGCGCGACGTGCTGCTCGGCCACTATCCGCTCGGCTGGATCGCGCATCCCGAGTACCTGGTGATCACGCTGGTCGCGGCCACCGTCGCGTCGTGGGCCGCACGGCATGTCACGCGAATGAAGACGCTGTTCGTTACCGTCGACGCGATCGGCCTCGCGGCGTTTACGATCATCGGCTGCGACGTCGGCGCGTCGACGGGCACCGCGCCGATCATCGTCGTGCTGGCCGGTGCGATCACGGGTGTCTGCGGCGGGATGCTGCGCGACCTGCTGTGCAACGAGATGCCGCTGATCCTGCGCGAGGAGCTGTATGCGAGCGTCGCGTTCGTTACGGGCGGGCTCTATGTCGGGATGCAGCATCTCGGCATCGATGCGGGGTTCGCGACGATCGTCGCGCTGGCGGCCGGATTCTCGATGCGGATGCTCGCCGTGCGGCTCGGCTGGAAGATGCGGACGTTCGGCGCGGCGGATCTCGAGCATTGAGCCGGGAGGCTTGCCGTCCGCGCAGCGCCGGACGAGGGCGATGCCGGCCTGGGCGTTTGAGTGAACGCCCAGGCCGAACGGACAGTCAGTCGGCCTGCATCACCTGGAAGACGTTGCCTTCCGGATCGATGCCGTCGTACATCGTGTACGCGAACCCGTCATGGCGCTTGAGATCGCGCACCGTCACGCCGCTGCGGGCCAGCCGGTCGCGATGCGTGCCGATGCCCTGGCCGATCGAGAACACGAACTTCACGTGGCTGGTTTCCGCGCGTGCTTCCGTGTGAGCGGTCACCGCGTGGCGGAACGCCGGACCGGCGAGATGCAGCGCGAGTTCGATGGCGCCTGCGCCGAGCACGACCCACTCGTTTTCGATTTCCTCGATGACAGGCAGATCGAAATACCGTTGGTAGAACGACTTGAGCGATGCGACGTCCTGGACGTACAGGATGACGCGGGTCATCGGAAGCGGCACGTGGGTCTCCTTGAAGGGGATGCGCGACGCGCGAATGATACGTTGTGACAGTCGTTGCTATCGACAAGGCAGGGCATCTGGCGACGCCATGCTCATGCGACACACGCCCGCGCTACGCCGGCACCATCACCGGCGGCGCACCGTCGCCGGTGTCCACCATCTTCACCGCGAATCCGTAGCACCGCGCGATATGGGCCGGCGTCATCACGTCGCGCGGCGTGCCGTGCGCGACGATCGTGCCGTCGGCGAGCATCGCGATCGTATCCGCGTGCCGTGCGGCGAGATTCGGATCGTGCACGATCGCGAGCACGCCGAGCTGCCATTCGCGTGCAACGGCACGCACGGTTTCGAGCAGGCGGTGCTGATGCGACAGATCGAGCGCGGCGGTCGGCTCGTCGAGCAGCAGGTAGCGCGGGCCGCTCTCCGCCGCTTCGTCATCGGGCCACAGCTGCGCGAGCACACGGGCGAACTGCACGCGCGCGAGTTCGCCGCCCGACAGCGTCGTGACATCGCGGCCGACGAGCGCATCCGCGCCCGCGCGTTCGAGCGCGCACCACGCGATCTCGCGATCGCGATGCGACGTCGCGCCACTGCGCCGCGCATGCGGATAGCGGCCGAGCAGCACGATTTCGTCGACGCTGAACGGGAACGCCGGCTGCGCGGCCTGCGGCAGCACCGCGCGCAGGCACGCGAGCCGCGGCGCGTCGATGCGCGCGAGCGGTTCGCCGTTCAGCGTGATGTCGCCGGTCACGCGCACGCCGTTCGGCGCGACGCCGCCGGTGAGTTCACCGGCGAAGGTCTTCAGCAGCGTGCTCTTGCCCGCGCCGTTGCGGCCGAGCAGCGCGGTCACGCGACCGGGTTCGATCGACAGCGACAGGTCGCGCAGGATCGCGTTGTGTCGACGGGCGACGTCGAGGTGATGGGCGGTCAGCATGGTCGTCGTGAAAGAAGGGTTAGCCGCCGAGCGCGCCGCGGCTCTTCCACAGCAGCGCGAGAAAGAACGGTGCGCCGAGCAGCGCGGTCAGTACGCCGAGCGGAATTTCGGCGGGCGCGGCGACCGTGCGCGCGGCGAGATCGGCGGCAAGCGTCAGCAGCGCGCCGAGCAGCGCGGCGCCCGGCAGCACGATGCGCTGGTCGGGGCCGCACGCGAGCCGGACGCAATGCGGCGCGACGAGCCCGATGAAGCCGATGATGCCCGCGCACGACACCAGCGCGCCGACCGCGAGCGCGACCGCGACGAGCACGCGCCGCTTCAGCCGCTGCACGGGCACGCCGAGGTGCAGTGCCTCGGTTTCGCCGAGCTGCAAGGCATTCAGCGCGTCGCGTTCACGCGCGAGCAGCGCACCGCCGATCGCGACGCACGGCGCGACGGCTGCCAGTGCGGACCATTGCGCGCCGCCGAGGCTGCCGAGGCTCCAGAACGTGAGCGAGCGCAATTGGGCGTCGTCGGCGACGAACGTGAGGAGCCCGATCGCCGCGCCGGCCAGCGCGTTGATCGCGATGCCGGCGAGCAGCAGCAGCGGCAGTGCGAGCCGGCCGCGCGACGCGGCGAGCCGGTAGACGAGCGCGGCAACCGCGAGCGCGCCCGCGAACGCGGCGATAGGCAACGCGGCCGTGCTCACGTGCGCGGCAA
>NZ_VWWH01000154.1:0-9632 GCF_011753045.1 Burkholderia sp. Ap-955 | reverse complement strand
CGACCGCGGCCATGGCCCGGCCGCGCAGCGGATCGCGCACGGCACGATGCTCGTGGCGCTCGTCGTGCTCGGGATCGCGGGCGCCGGCTGGTTCGGCTTCGACGCGCACCTGCATCGCGGCCTCGCGCTCGCGCTGCTGGCCGGCGGCGCGGCTCTGCTCGACGCGGGCGTCATCGTCGACCAGACGATCGGCCGCCGCGAGATCAACCTGCTGAACCCGGCCGCGCGCGGCCGCCTGAACGGATTGTTCGTCGGGCTGTTCTTCATCGGGGGGGCGCTCGGCGCGGTGCTCGCAGGCAGCGCGTGGGCCTGGGGCGGGTGGAGCGCGGTGTGCGGCGTGGGGTTTGCGTTCGCAGGCGCGGCCGCCGTTTTCGGGCTCACGGCCGGACGCGGAGCCGGCGCAGCGGCATTGACGCGCCCGCGTGCCTGAGCGAGCGTGACTCAGGCCCGAAAAGCAGAACGCCCCGCCCTCTCAAGAGGGACGGGGCGTTCGGTACGCCGGTGTCCGTGCGAAATCAGTGACGAACCAGCGCCATCATCGCGCCGAAGCCGACGAACAGCCCGCCCGTCAGCCGGTTGAAGATCTTCGCCACGCTCTGGCTCTTCAACGTCGCGCCGATGCGCGTGCCGAACGACGCGTAGACGAGATACCAGCTCACCTCGATCACCGCGAACGTGACGACGAGGACACCGAACTGCGGCAGCGTCGGCTCGGCCGCGTTGATGAACTGCGGCAGCAGCGCGGCCGCGAACAGGATCGCCTTCGGATTGCTGCCCGCGACCAGGAAACCGTTGCGGAACAGCGTCCCGCGCGATGCCGGCGCGGCCTGGCGCGACACGGTGTCGACGTCGGCGGCAGGTTGCGCGTCGTCGACGCGTGCGCGCCACGCCTTCACACCGAGGTAGATCAGGTAGGCCGCACCCGCAAAGCGCAACGTGTTGAACATCGCCGGCCACGCTTCGAGCACCGCGCCGAGACCCGCCGCCGACACCGACAGCATCAGCACCAGCGCGGTGAGGCAGCCGGCCATCGTCCACGTCGAACGCCGCAGCCCGTGCCGCGCGCCGTGCGTCATCACCAGCAGCATGTTCGGGCCCGGAATTGCCGACACGACGAACACCGTCGCCACGAAAAGCCACCACGTATGCAAGTTCATGCCTGCCTCTGCGTCGATGTAAGGAAAAACGAAACGTCGATTATGCCGGTGTGCCGGACTTCTGTCGCGCGACGGCTCAGCGGCCCGCGCGGCGCAGCGCGACTTCGCCGAGCACCGCGAAATCCTGCTCGCCGCCGCCGTGCGCAAGCGCGTCGAGCAGGTTGTCGCGCACGACGCTTGCCACCGGCAGCGGCACCGACACGGCGTCGCCGGCTTCCAGCGCCAGGCGAACGTCTTTCAGCCCGAGGCGGGCCTTGAAGCGCGCGGGCTCGTAGCGCCGCTCGGCGATCATCGAGCCATAGCCTTCGTAGACGGGGCCCGGAAACACGCTGCCGGTGATCACGTCGAGGAAGTCGCGCATCGCGACCCCGTGCGCGCCCAGCAATGCAGAGGCTTCGCCGAGCGTCTCGATCGCCGACGCGAGCGTGAAGTTCGCGGCGATCTTCGCGACGTTCGCGTGCTGCGGCAACGACCCGAACCGCCAGGTCTTCTGGCCGATCGCGTCGAACAGCGGCTGCACGCGGTCGATCGCCTCGGCCGGGCCGCCCGCCATGATCGTCAGGCGCGCGGCGGCTGCGACGTCCGGCCGGCCCATCACCGGCGCGGCGACATAATGGATGCCGCGCGACGCATGCGCGTGCGCGAGCGATTCGGCCAGCGCGACCGACACCGTCGCCATGTTGACGTGAATCAGGCCGCGCGGCGCCTGGGCGAGCAGCGCATCGTCGAAGATCGCGCGCGCCGCGGCGTCGTCGGCCAGCATCGAGAACACCGCGTCGCCGCGAAACGCGTCGGCCGGCGTGTCGACGATCTGCGCGCCGACGGCCGCGAGCGGCTCGGCGCGCTCGCGCGACCGGTTCCAGACCCGCAACGTGTGCCCGGCCTTCAGCAGGTTCGTCGCGATTGCCTGCCCCATTTCACCCAGCCCGATAAATCCGAGATCCATTTCCCGCTCCTTCGCTCCGTGAAGCGGGGAGTTAAACACAGATGCGCGGCGTCTGCAGGGCACACGGCCGGCCGAGCGCGGTGCCATACTGCCCGCATGGTGACCGCGACCTTCCGCTTCCACGACGAACTGAACGCCTTTCTCCCGCGCGCACAGCGCGACCGCGCGTTCGCGCACGCGTGTGCGCGCGACGCGACGGTGAAGCACGCGATCGAGGCGCTCGGCGTCCCGCATACCGAAATCGGCCGGCTGTGCGTGAACGATGCGCCGGCCGCGCTCGACCGGCCGCTCGACGACGGCGACCGGATCGAGGTCTTTCCGGAACGCGCGCAGCCGGCTACGAACGGGGCCACCGCGTCGCCACCGGCGCAATGGTGCTTCGTCGCCGACGCGCATCTCGGCGGCCTCGCGCAGCTGCTGCGCCTCGCGGGCTTCGACACCTGCTACGACAACCACTACCGCGACGACGAGCTCGCGGCGCTCGCCGCGCGAGACGGCCGGATCGTGCTGACCCGCGACCGCGAGCTGCTCAAGCGGCGCGCGGTCGAGCGCGGCTGCTACCTGCACGCGCTGCAGCCGGTCGACCAGTTGCGCGAGCTGTTCGAGCGGCTCGATCTCGCGCCGCACATGCGGCCGTTCCGGCTGTGCCTGCGCTGCAATGCGCCGCTGCATCCGCTCGACGCGGCGGCCGCCGCGCCGCGCGTGCCGGCCGGCGTCCGGCTGCGGCACCGGCGCTTCGCCGCGTGCGACGTGTGCCGGCGCGTGTTCTGGGAAGGCTCGCACTGGCGGCGCATGCGCACGGTGGTCGACGCGATGCGCACGCCGCCGCCGCGGCCATCCGGCGAACACGAGGCCTGAAAAAACAAAACCCCGCATGCGTGAACATGCGGGGTCTCGCGACCGGCGGCCGGCAATGCCGGCCGCGGCGCAATGCGCTTCTTAGTTCTGCGCGCCTGCGTCGTTCGTGCCGGCGGCCGATGCGGCGTCGGCCTTCGCCTTGCCCTTGGCCGAACCGTGGCGCTTCAGCTGGTGCTTCGGCTTGCTGTGATCCTTCTTGGCCGGTGCCGGAGCGGCAGCCGACGCGTCGGCTGCCGGCGCGGACGCCTGTGCGAATGCCGAAACCGATGCGAGTGCGAATGCTGCGGCGATGATCGAAGCGAGCGTCTTCTTCATTGTTCTTCCTTTAGCGGAGAAAAAATCAAACGTACCGGTAAGTAAAGATGCGAGGCATTCGCATCGGAGCCCCAGGCCGCGAAGCCGGCTTTCACCGTTCCACCGCGACAAAACCTGACGCACTGGTTCCATAACGCACCGTGTTCGCGGAAAGTTGACACGTTGCTTGCGCCCCTCGGGTTTCTCCGGGGGCGCACGCCATGCCTTGCCTGCCGCCGCCGCGACGGCCGCCCCAACCCGCTCGCGCGCCGTCGGGGCGACGCTTATACTGGCGTCCATCCGTCCCTTTCCCCGGAAACCGGATCGCGGCCGGTCGCCAGACCGCCGCCGTCTCGAGGCGCTCAAATTGCCCGATCACAATCTGGACAAACTGAAGATCGACCGGCGTCCGCTCGCACCGGCGCCCCGTCGCCGCCGGTGGCTCCGCTATGCGGTGGCCGCCGCGCTCGTCATCGCCGCGATCGCCGCCGGCCTCGCGCTCACCGGCCGGCCGGCGGTCGAAACGACCGCCGTCACGTCCGCCTACCCGTACCAGAACGACACGCAACTCAATGCAACCGGCTACGTCGTGCCGCAGCGCAAGGCCGCGGTCGCGTCGAAGGGCCAGGGGCGCGTCGAATGGCTCGGCGTGCTCGAAGGCACGCGCGTGAAGCAGGACGAGATCATCGCGCGGCTCGAAAGCAACGACGTGCGAGCCTCGCTCGCGCAGGCGCGCGCGCAGGTGCAGGTGTCCCGCGCGAACCTCGGCGTCGCGCAGGCGGAACTGAAGGATGCGGAAATCGCGTTGCGCCGCACGTCCGCGCTCGCGCCCAAAGGCGCCGTGCCGGCCGCGCAGCTCGACACCGACACGGCGCGCGTGAACAAGGCGCGCGCGACGCTCAGCAGCGACCAGGCCGCGATCGCGTCCGCCGAGGCCAACGCGCAGGCCGCGCAGGTCGCGGTCGACCAGACGGTGATCCGCGCGCCGTTCGACGGCATCGTGCTCGCGAAGCACGCGAACGTCGGCGACAACATCACGCCGTTCTCGTCCGCGTCGGACAGCAAGGGCGCGGTCGTGACGATCGCCGACATGGACACGCTCGAGGTCGAGGCCGACGTCGCCGAATCGAACATCGCGAAGATCCGCGCCGAGCAGCCGTGCGAGATCCAGCTCGACGCGCTGCCCGACATGCGCTTCGCGGGCCGCGTGTCACGCATCGTGCCGACCGTCGACCGCTCGAAGGCCACCGTGCTCGTGAAGGTGCGCTTCGTCGATCGCGACGACCGCGTGCTGCCCGACATGAGCGCGAAGATCGCGTTCCTGTCGAAGCCCGTGTCGGCGCAGGACCGGCAGCCCGTGACAGCCGTGCAGGCAAGCGCGGTCGTGGAGCGCGACGGCCGGCCGGTCGTGTTCGTCGTGAAGGACGACGCCGTGCGCGCCGTGCCCGTGACGCGGGGCATGCGGATCGGCGAACTCGTCGCGCTCCGCGGCGTGAAGCCCGGCGACACGGTCGTG
This sequence comes from Burkholderia sp. Ap-955, assembly GCF_011753045.1. NCBI lineage: Bacteria > Pseudomonadati > Pseudomonadota > Betaproteobacteria > Burkholderiales > Burkholderiaceae > Burkholderia > Burkholderia sp. Ap-955. Next base: position 4,861 of record NZ_VWWH01000154.1, on the reverse strand, counting down.
CTCGCGCCGGGCGCAAAGCTGAAGGACGGCGCGAAAGTGACCGTCGCGAAGAAGTAGCGCACGCGTGAACGACGCCCCGCCGCCCCTCGTCGAGATCAGCCACGTCGCGAAGTCGTACCGGCGCGGCAACCAGATCGTGCCCGTGCTGACCGACATCACGCTCGATATCCGCGAAGGCGACTTCGTCGCGCTGATGGGGCCGTCCGGCTCCGGCAAGAGCACGCTGCTGAACCTGGTGGCCGGCATCGACCGGCCCGACAGCGGCGAGCTGCGCGTGGGCGGGCTCGACATCTCGCTGCTCGCGGAGGCGCAACTGGCCGAATGGCGCGCGGCGAACGTCGGCTTCATCTTCCAGTTCTACAACCTGATGCCGGTGCTCACCGCGTTCGAGAACGTCGAGCTGCCGCTGATGCTCACGCACCTGTCGCGCCGCGAGCGGCGCGAGCGCGTCGAACTCGTGCTCGACATGGTGAACCTCGGCGACCGGACGAGCCATTACCCGTCCGAGCTGTCGGGCGGCCAGCAGCAGCGCGTCGCGATCGCACGCGCGCTGATCACCGATCCCGTGCTGATCGTCGCCGACGAGCCGACCGGCGACCTCGACCGCACGTCGGCCACCGACGTGCTCGCGATGCTGCAGCGGATGAACGCCGAGCTCGGCAAGACGATCATCATGGTGACCCACGACGCGCATGCGGCGGCCGCCGCGCGCTCGCTCGTGCATCTGGAAAAAGGGGAGCTGATCGATGGGCAGGCCGGCTGACCCGTTGCGGGAGCGCGCGCGATGTACGTGCTGAAGCTGATCGCGCGCAATGCGCTGCGGCACCGGCTGCGCACGCTGCTGACCGTGCTCGGGCTCACCATCGCCGTACTCGCGTTCGGGCTGCTGCACACCGTGGTCGACGCGTGGTACGCAGGCGCGGCCGCCGCGTCCAGCGGGCGGCTCGTCACGCGCAACGCGATCTCGCTCGTGTTTCCGCTGCCCGTGAGCTACGAGAACCGGATCCGCGGCGTCGAAGGCGTGACGGCCGTGGTCCGCTCGAACTGGTTCGGCGGCATCTATCGCGACCCGAAGAACTTCTTCGCGAGCTTCGCGGTGTCAGAGAACTACCTCGACCTGTACCCGGAATTCATCCTGCCGGCGCAGCAGCGCGCCGACTACGACCGCGACCGCCGCGGCTGCCTCGTCGGCCGCCAGCTCGCGACGCAGTTCGGCTTCAAGGTCGGCGACGTGATCCCGCTGAAGGGCACGATCTATCCAGGCACGTGGGACTTCGTCGTCCGCGGCATCCTGGACGGCCGCGACGACTCGACGATCACGCGGCAGCTGGTGTTCCACTGGGATTACCTGAACGAGACGGTGCGCAAGCGCACGCCGAAGCAGGCCGACCAGGTCGGCGTGTTCGTGCTCGGCGTCGCGAACCCGGACGACGGCGCCGCGATCGCGCGCAACGTCGATGCCGTGTTCAAGAACTCGCTCGCCGAAACGCTGACCGAGACCGAGCAGGCGTTCCAGCTCGGCTTCGTCGCGATGTCTAACCAGATCATCGCGGCGATCCGCCTCGTGTCGTACGTGGTGATCCTGATCATCATGGCCGTGATGGCCAACGCGATGGCGATGAGCGCGCGCGAACGCACGGCCGAATACGCGACGCTGAAGGCGCTCGGCTTCGGCCCCGGCTTCCTCGCGCTGATCGTGTTCGGCGAATCGGTCGTGATCGCGGTGGCCGGCGGCGGGCTCGGGATCCTCGCGACGCCGCCCGCCGCGAGCCTGTTCAAGCAGGCGGCCAGCGGCATCTTCCCGGTATTCAAGGTGTCGACCGAGACGGTCGTGCTGCAGGCCGCGTGCTCGGTCGCGGTCGGGTTCGCGGCGGCGATCGTGCCGGCGTGGCAGGCGGCGCGCGTGCGCGTCGTCGAAGGCCTCAGGGCAATCGGCTAGGTTTGCACATGGCGATCCCGCTCAACTACATCGCGCGCAACCTGTGGACCCGGCGGCTCACCACCGCGCTGACCGCCGGCGGGATGGCGCTCGTGATCTTCGTGTTCGCGACCGTGCAGATGCTCGACGCGGGGCTCACGAAGACACTCGTGTCGACCGGCGAACCCGACAACGCGGTGGTGATCCGCAAGGGCGCCGAAACCGAGATCCAGAGCTCGATCGACCACCAGCAGGCCAATGCGCTCGAGATGCACCCGGCCGTCGCGCTCGGCGCCGACGGCCGGCCGCTCGTATCGAAGGAAGCGGTCGTGCTGATCTCGCTGGTGAAGACGTCGAGCGGCAAGCCGTCGAACGTCGTGATCCGCGGCGTGTCGCCGGCCGGCCTCGCGCTGCGCCCGCACGTGAAGCTCACCGCCGGCCGCATGTTCGCGCCCGGCTCGTCGGAAATCATCGTCGGCAGCGCGATCGCGAAAGGCTTCAGCGGCACGCAGCTCGGCGACAGCCTGCATTTCGCGCAGCGCGACTGGACCATCGTCGGCATCTTCGACGCAGGCGGCAGCGGCTTCGATTCGGAGATCTGGGGCGACGTCGACCAGCTGATGCAGTCGTTCCGGCGCACCAGCTATTCGTCGATGGTGCTGCGCATCCCGAGCGCCGACGGCTTCGCGCGTTTCAAGGCCGACATCGACGTCGACCCGCGCCTCACCGACGAGGCGAAACGCGAACAGACCTTCTACGGCGACCAGTCGAAGGCGCTGTCGACGTTCATCAACATCCTCGGCATCACGCTGTCGACGATCTTCTCGATCGCCGCGATGATCGGCGCGATGATCACGATGTATGCGTCGGTCGCGAACCGCGTCGCCGAGATCGGCACGCTGCGCGCGCTCGGCTTCAGGCGCACCAACGTGCTCGCCGCGTTCCTGCTGGAAGCGCTGCTGCTCGGCTTCGTCGGCGGCGTCGCGGGGCTCGCGTGCGCATCGCTGATGCAGTTCGCGTCGTTCTCGACGACCAACTTTCAAACCTTCGCCGACCTGTCGTTCCGCTTCGTGCTGACACCCGTGATCGTCGTGAAGACGCTGCTGTTCTCGCTGGTGATGGGGCTCGTCGGCGGATTCCTGCCGGCGATGCGCGCCGCGCGGCTGAAGATCGTCGACGCGCTACGCGCGCAGTGACGCGCGCCGCCGCTCACGTTCAACGTTCGCGGGGCACCCACGCGCCGTGGAACCCGGCCGGCACGCGGCGCGGCAGGTGCACGGTGGCAACCGGCTCCGCATCGATCGCGCGCGCATCGAGGATCACGACGTCGCTCGTATCCGTCGCCGCGCGGTAGACCATCACGAGCAGCCAGCCGTCGTCCTCGTCGGTGCCGCCCGGGCGCGGCACGAACACGGGCTCGCCGTTCTGGTCGCCGGGCGGCACCGCGTAATGCGTCGTCGTGCCGCGCGCGTGGTCGAAGCGCATCACGCCGCGCATTTCCGCGTTGTTCGGCTGCTCCACGGCGTACAGATAGCGGTAGCGGCGCCCCGTCCGGCTTTCGTTGATGCGCGGCAGCTCGATGCCGCCGTCGGCGAGCGGCCCTTCGTCGATCAGCCCGTTCGCCGTATCGATCACGTAGCGCCACAGCTCGCCGACCGGGTTGTCGGCGAAGCGGCCCGTGCCCGCGTCGAGCCGCAGGAACGACGGATAGCGCACCGCATCGAGCACGATGCACGACGCATCGCAGTCGTATGCGTTCACGACGTGCAGGATGAAGCACGGCTCGACGCCGAACCAGCGCACCGCGCCGCCGTGGCGCGGGATCACGCCGATGCGCGCGGGCCGGTCGTCGTGCCAGCGCAGCGGCATCCGGTGGCCCAGCTTCAGCAGCGAGAAGTCGTAGCCGACGTTCAGGTCGAGCAGCAGGCTGCGGGTTTCGGTGATCGCGAGGTCGTGCATCATCGACGGCGCGCTCAGGTCGATCGCGAGATCGACGCGCTGCACACCCTGCGCGTCGGCCACACCGTAGCGCAGCCACGGTTCGCGCCAGTCCGCGCGGAACGCGATCAGCTCGCCCGTCACCGGATCGATCTTCGGATGCGCGGTCATCCCGCCGCCGAGGCCCGCGTGCCGCGCCGGCACGCCGAGCGACTCGAGCGCGGCCGTGATCGCGAACGGCGCGCCGCCCTCCGACAGCGCGAGCAACTCGCCGGCATGCTGCAGCACGTTCACGTTCGGGTTGGTGTCGGGCAGTTGCGATGCTGCTTCAGGGGCATGCACGGCGGCCCAGCGCTGCGTGCGCGCCCAGCGGTTCCGGTAGCCGGTCGCGCGGCCGCCTTCGAACGTGATCGCATGCAGCATCGCGGCTTCCGGCCACCACGACAGCATGTCGCTCCCTTCGAAACGGCCGCCCGGTGGATTCGGGCCGTTGCGCAGCAACGTGCCGGCGAGTTCGTGCGGGATCGCGCCGCTCACGCGCAGGTCGACGAGATCGACCTCGTCGGCAACCGGCGCGAGCGCGCCGCGGTTCAGATCGAATGCGGTCATGGCGTCCGATGCTCCTGTCAGCAGTCTTCGGTGGACGGCGGCAGCTCGCCGTGCGCCAGCGCGAGCGCGTGGTCGCGCACGTCGTCCGGCCAGCCGGCGATCAGCTCGGCGACGCGTGTCAGGTCGTTCGCATACAGCGCGCGCGCGGCTTCCTCGAAACCGGGCAGGTCGCCCGCCATCGCCGACATGAAGTGGTAGGTGCGCGCCTGCGCATCGCGTCGCCGGTCGGCTTCCGCGTGCGTGCGTCGCGCGTCCTCGACGAGCTTGCGCAACGCGACCGACGCGCCCCCGGGCTGCGTGGCCAGCCATTCCCAGTGACGCGGCAGCAGCGTGACCTCGCGCGACACGACGCCGAGCTTCGGCCGGCCGCGGCCGCGCTGTTCGCCCGCGCTGGCA
>NZ_VWWH01000153.1:0-9924 GCF_011753045.1 Burkholderia sp. Ap-955 | reverse complement strand
GCCGGTAGCGGGACGGGCACGGGCCACGCGCCTTCCGCCTGCGCGCCGCTGCCCGCGGCGAGCGCTTTCAGGTAGTCGAGCATGGCCCAGGTGTCCTGGGGGCCGAGCGTCGCGGCGAAGCCGGGCATCGTCGACACGCCGTGTTCGTCGCGCGTGCCGTGGCGTACGCGCCAGAACAGCTCGCCGTCGAGACGACGGGCAAGCAGCGCGCCGGCGAAGGTCGGCGGCCAGTGCGGGAGCGTGGCCGCGAGCGGCCCTTCGCCGCGTCCGTCCGCGCCGTGGCACGCCGCGCAGTGCTGCGCATACAGGTGCGCGCCGCGCATCACGTTCGATACGGAAAACGGCGCGGGATCGCGCTGGAAACTCGTCGGTACGGCAGGCGAGAGCCACAGCGACGACGGCGGCCACGGCGCGAACCACGCAACCGCCAGCGCAGCGAGCGCTGACGCGACACGCCACTTGCGCGAAGCGAGTGCGATGCCCGCGAGCACGACCGCCAGCGCCGTCGCCGCCACGGCGAACGCAAGTTGCCGCGTGAGTCCCGCGTCGATGCGCAGCGTTTCGAGCGCGATGCGATGGGCCCACGGCCACGCGGCCTGACCGTCGGCGTCGCCCGTCAGCCCGATCGCATGCAGCACGCGCGCCAGCGCGATTTGCGCGCGATACAGTCCTTGCAGAAACACGAGCGCCCAGTCGGCGAACGTCGGCGGGTTCATCGGCAATGTTCCGGCCGCCTGGCGGCCGTTCGTCGAACGGCACCGCGCATCTACCAGCTCGCATCGAGCCCGAGGTGCCGCAACGCGTCGTGACGCAGTTCGGCGAGGCGCGGGTCGCCGCGATGGCGCGGGTAGGGCAGGTCGACGTGCAATTCGGCGACGATCCGCGCGGGGCGCGGCCCGAACACGATCACGCGCTGGGCGAGGAACAGCGCTTCCTCGACATCGTGCGTGACGAGCAACGCGGAGAAGCCGTCGCGTTGCCACAGCGCGGTGAGCTCGGCCTGCATCGTGAGCCGCGTCAGCGAATCGAGCTTGCCGAGCGGCTCGTCGAGAATCAGCAGGCGCGGATCGTTGACGAGCGCGCGGGCCAGCGCGACCCGCTGCGCCATCCCGCCGGACAACTGGTGCGGGAACACGTTCGAGAATTCCTGCAGCCCGACGCGCGCGAGCGCATCGTCGACGCGATGCTGCGCCGTACGCGCCACGCCGCGCGCCTCGAGTCCGAGTGCGACGTTCGCACGCACGCGCCGCCACGGGTACAGCGTCGGATCCTGGAACACGACGATGCGCGACGGATCGGGTTGCTCGATCGGCACGCCGTCCTGCGCGATCGTGCCGTGCCGCGCGGCATCGAGGCCCGCGACGAGCCGCAGCAGCGTCGACTTCCCGCAGCCGCTCGGGCCGAGCAGCGCGACGAATTCGCCGGCCGCGACCGACAGCGTGACGTCGTCGAGCACCGGCAGCGCGCCGCCGGGGCCGTCGAACGCATGGCTCACGCGGCGGATGTCGATGCGCGCGCCGCGCGGCGCCGTGACGGCGGGCGCAGCGGCAACGGACGATGCAACGGACGATTCGAGACCGGCGGCGCTCACCATTTGACGGTTCCTTTCTGCCAGGCGAGCACGCGGTCGCGCACCGCGAACAGCAGCGCGATCAGCCCGGAAAACAGCAGCGCCATCACGATCAGCGCCGCATACATGTTCACGTACGACGCCCAGCCCTGCGCCCAGCTCAGGTACCAGCCGAGTCCCGACTTGACGCCTATCATCTCGGCGACGACCAGCACCGTGAACGATGCGCTCAGCCCCATGAAGATGCCGACGAACACGTGCGGCAGCGCGGCCGGAATCGCGACGCGCAGCACGAGGAAGCGCGCGTTCGCGCCGAGCGTGCGCGCGACGTCGTAATACTGCTTGTTGACGCTCGCGACGCCCGACCACGTGAGCACGGCGACCGGGAAGCCGGTTGCGAGCGCGATCAGGAACGCGGCCGCCGAATAGCTCGACGGGAAGAAGTAGAACGTGAGCGGCAGCAACGCGGTGGCCGGCACGGGGCCGAGCACGCGCAGCACCGGATGCACCCAATAGCCGATCCGGCGCGACCAGCCGATCGACACGCCGACCGCGAAACCGACCGCGACGCCGTACGCGAAGCCGAGCGCGAGCAGCTTCAGCGTGTTGCCGGCGCTGCCGAGCAGGCGCGGCCAGTCGTCGACGTAGACCTCGATCAGCGCCTGCGGCGGCGCGAAGAACGGGGTCGGCAGCCAGCCGGTTTTCGCGGTGACGATTTCCCACGCGGCGAGCACGAGCGGCAGCGCGACGAGCCACGGGCCGGCCGGGCGCACGCGCGCGAGCCGCGTACACGTCGCGGGAACGAGATGGCCGAGCGTCGCGGCGATCAGCAACAGCGCGGCGATCGTCCACGCGCCGACGGCGAATTCGCCGGTGTACGCCCAGTCGCTGAAACCGACGACGCGGTTCGGCCACAGTTGCGTGAGGGCGCCGAGCGCGCCCCATGCGAGCGCGGCGGCGATGCCGGTCGGCCAGGTGCGCGCGCGGCGGGCTTCGGCGGCCAACGTGGCTTCGCGGGCGATGCACGCGACGCGCGACGCGGGCGCGGATGCGGCGGCACTGCCGCCGGAAGGGGCGGAGGCGGCGCGTGCGGCGGGAGCGTGTTCGATCGTCGACATCGCGTCACCCCAGCACGTTCGCATAGACCTGCTGCGCGAAGCGCTGCGGGTCGGTGCTCTTCTTCAGCACGCTGATGCGGCGGAAGTCGTCCGCGTAGAACGCGATTTCCTGCTGCAGGTCGACGTTGGTCGGGTGATGGTTGTAGGTGAGCGTTGCGTAGAGCTTGCGCAGGTCCTCGGGGCTGATCTTCGGCGAATACTTCGCGAACACCTTCGCGGCTTCGTTCGGGTTGTCGTGCGTGAATTCGGTGGCCTGCACGATCGAGCGCGCGAGCGCGGCGGCCGACGGCCGGTCGTTGCGCACGAGGTCACCGCGCGCGCCGATCACGCAGCACACCTTGCGCGCGTACTCGCCGGACAGGTTCGTCGCCAGTTCGGTGTACGCGCCGTTGCTGCGCTTCTCGAGCAGATAGAGGTTCGGGTCGCCGTCGGCGATCGCGTGGATCTCGCCCTTGTCGACCGCGACGCCGAGCAGGTCGGCCGGATACTGCCGCCACGTGATGTCGCGCTCGGGATCGATCCCGTTCTTCGCGAGCAGGATCGAGAAGAAATGCTTGCCGGGCGCAGCCAGGTCGCTGACGCCGACCGTCTTGCCCTTCAGCGCCTGCAGCGTCGTCACGCCGGCCGCCTTCGCGCCGACGAGCCGCACGCAGCCGCCGTGCGAGCTGCCGATGATCTTCACGTCGAAACCGGCTTCGAGCGGCTTCAGCCAGCGGTGGATCATCCCGACCGCCGCATCGGCCTTGCCGGTCGCGATCGATTCGAGCAGCTGGTCGGTCGAGCCGCTGTAGTTGATCAAATCGACCTTCAGGCCGTTCTTCTCGAAGAAGCCGCGCTCCTGCGCGACGACGATCGGCGTCAGGCAGAACGCGTTCTGGTTCCACGCGAACGTGAGCTTCTTCAGCGGCGGCGCGGACCAGGCCTTGCGGCCCAGCGTGATCGCGGGTGCGGCGAGCGCGACGGCGCCGGCGGCGCGCAGCAGCTTGCGGCGCTTGTCGTCGTGTGCGTCGGCGGGCACGGGCGCGGGTGCGGTGGTTCGGGTCATGAGGTCTGGTCTCCGGTCGTGCGGAAAGGTGCTCAGTCGAGCAGGTCGGGTTCGTCGGCGACGACGCGCGCGAACAGGCTGTCGAATGCATGCAGCGCGCCCTCGGGGCCGCCGATCTGGCCGTGCGTGTGCCGTGCGGTGGCGTGATCGATCGGCTGCGGCGTGCCGGCCGCCTCGGCCAGCAACTGCGTGTGCGCGGCGTTGTCGAGCGCGATGTACCACCATGCGGCGGCTTCGACCGACGGGCCGGCGCTCAGGATGCCGTGGTTCTTCAGGATCACGCCCTTGTGCGTGGTGCCGTCCGGCTTCGCGAGCGCGTCCGCGATCCGCGCGCCTTCGCTCGTGTCGACGACCATCCCCGTGAAGTCGTCGAACAGCGCATGGTCTTCGTAGAACACGCAGGCGTCCTGCGTGAGCGGATCGAGCGGGCGGCCGAGCGTCGACCACGCCTTGCCGTACGTCGAATGCGTATGCGCGGCGGCGACGATGTGCGGATGCGCTTCATGGATCGCCGCATGGATCGCGAACGCGGCCTTGTTCAGCGGCCGCGTGCCGATCGCGGTTTCGCCGCGTGCGTTGACGAGCAGCAGGTCGGACACCTTGATCTGCGAGAAATGCACGCCGAGCGGGTTCACCCAGAAGTGGTCGGGCAGTTCGGGGTCGCGTGCGGTGATGTGGCCGGCGAGCCCCTGCGCGAAGCCGAAGCGTGCGAACAGGCGGAATGCGGCCGCGAGCCGTTCCTGACGGTGACGGCGCTCGGCGGCGACGTCGATGCGCGGTGCCGGCGGATCGAACCAGAAATGCTGGCGCGGCGCTTCGGCGAGTTCGAGGCCCGATGCGGTGCGGACGGGTGAGGCAAGGACGGCGGACATGATGGCGGATGGCTCCAATAGGCTCCGTTGGGCTCAGGCCGCGCGGCGTGCCGCGTCGCGGGCGGCGACGGCGCTGCGCACGCGCGGAATCAGTTCGCGGCCGTAGTCGATCGCGTCTTCCAGCGGATCGAAGCCGCGGATCAGGAACGTCGTGACGCCGAGGTCGTAGTAGTCGAGCAGGGCGTCGGCGACCTGTTCGGGCGTGCCGACCAGTGCCGTCGAATTCGAGCGTGCGCCGGTGAGCTTCGCGATCTCGGTCCACAGCCGCTTGTCGACGCGCGAGCCGCGTTCGGCCGCGGCGAGCAGGCGGCGCGCGCCCTCGCTCTGTTGCGGGCCGCCGGCGCCGAGGCCGGCCGCTTCGCGCAGCCGGCGCGTTTCGTCGAGGATGCGATGCGCGCGCGCCCATGCTTCGTCCTCGGTCGCGGCGAGGATCGGGCGGAACGACACGGAGAAGCGCACCTGTCGGCCGTGCTTCGCGGCTTCGGCGCGCACGCGCGTCGTCAGGTCGCGCACCTGGTCGAGCGATTCGCCCCACAGCGCGTAGATGTCCGCGTGCTTGCCGGCCACCGCGAGCGCGGCTTCCGATGCGCCGCCGAAATAGATCGGCACGTGCGGCTGCTGGAGCGGCTTCACTTCCGAAAAACCCTGCTTGAACCGGTAGTGCGTGCCGTCGTGATCGAACGGCTGCGCGTCGGTCCAGATCCGTCGCAGGATGCCGAGGTATTCGTCGGTGCGCGCATAGCGCGCGTCGTGGTCGAGGAAGTCGCCGTCGCGCTGCTGTTCGCTGTCCGAGCCGCCGGAGATGAAGTGCACGGCGAGCCGGCCGCGGCTGAACTGGTCGAGCGTCGCGATCTGCCGCGCGGCGAGCGTCGGCGCGGTGAAGCCCGGGCGATGCGCGAGCATGAAGTGAATGCGCTCGGTCGCGGCCGCCGCGAACGCGATCGTCAGCGTCGCCGACGGGCCGGTCGAGTGGTGCGGCACGAGGATCCGGTCGAAGCCGGCCGTCTCGTGGGCGCGGGCAAAGTCGCGCACATAGTCGGGATCGACCACGGGGCCGGACGCCGGGTGGATTTCCGACTGCTTCTGGCTCTGGATCATGCCGATGAATTCGACGCTCATCTGGGTCTCCGGTGCAGGGACGGCCCGGCGCGTGGCCGGGCAGGAATGGAGCGCAGGTTAACGCCGAGATCATGCGAAACGGAAATAATCAATCCCGATTTGAATATCAGATTTGCATGGTTTGGGCGGCGGTGCGCTGCGCCTACGCTGTGGGCTCGTGAACGATCGGGCGCGCGGGCGCCGGCGAACCGGCGCCGCGCGTTTCGGATCGCCGACTTCATGAGAAACCGCGCCGCGTGGCGATCGATTGCCGCTATTGCCGCCTGTCCGTATTACCCAGGGAATCCGTCTCGATGTCCGCCAGCCTTGCCGCTTCCTCGCCATCGCCGCAGCCGCGTTCGCTGCGCCTCCTGTCCACCGAAGATGCCGACGTCGACGACGACGTCCGCGTCGCCGCGCTGCTCGACCGCCTCGCGCCGGAGTTGGCCGCCGACGCGGCCCGCAACGACGTCGACGGCCGCTTTCCGCACGAGAACTTCGCGCGACTGCATCGCGCGGGGCTGATCGCCCAGGTCGTGCCGCGCGAGCATGGCGGCGCCGGTGCGACGCTCGCGCAGGCGAGCCGGATCGTGGCCGCCGTCGCGAGCGCCGACCCGGCGACCGCGCTGGTGCTGACGATGACGTACCTGCAGCATCGCGCGCTCGGCCGCGCCGACAACCGCTGGCCGGCGCAGGTGCGGCGGGCGGTGTTCGACAGTGCGGTCACACAAGGCGCGCTGATCAACGCGCTGCGCGTCGAGCCCGCGCTCGGTTCGCCGTCGCGCGGCGGCCTGCCGGAAACCATTGCACGGCGTGACGGCGACGGCTGGCGATTGTCCGGCCACAAGCTGTACAGCACGGGGATTCCGGCGCTGCGCTGGCTGGCCGTGTGGGCGCGCACCGATGAGCCGGCGCCGCGGGTCGGCGTGTTTCTTGTGCCGCGCGACCGCGATGCGGAGGGTGATCGCATCCGCGTGATCGAAAGCTGGAATCACCTCGGCCTGCGTGCGTCAGGCAGCCATGAGGTCGTGTTCGACGACGTGCGGCTGCCGGGCGATCACGCGGTCGACGTACGCGCACCGGACGCATGGGCCGTGTCGGCCGCGACCCATGCGGATGCCGACGCGCAGGCCGACCAGCAGGCGTGGATGGTCGCGCTGCTCGGCAGCCTGTACGACGCGGTGGCGTGTGCGTCGCGCGACTGGCTGGTCGGGTTCGCGACGACGCGTGCGCCGAGCGGGCTGGGCGCGCCGCTTGCGACGCTGCCGCGCGTGCAGGAAGCGGTCGGCGAAATCGAGGGCTGGCTGCATGCGAACCGTGTGCTGCTCGACGACCACATCGGGCGCACGGACGCGGGCCATGCACCGACGGTCACGACGAGCGGCCTCGTCAAGCGGACCGTAACCGAGCACGCGATCCGCGTGGTCGAGCAGGCGTTGAAGCTGTCGGGCAATCACGGGCTGAGCCGCGCCAATCCGCTCGAACGTCACTATCGCGACGTGCTGTGCAGCCGCGTGCATACGCCGCAGGACGATGCGATCGCGGTGGCGGCGGGGCGTGCGGCGCTCGAAGCGGCGAGCCGGAGTGAGACGAAGCACGCAACGAAGGGCGAGACGGAGACGAGCGGGGCGTCGGTCAACGGGACCGAACGCGACCGCGGCGATGCGTGACGGGAGCAGGGCTGGCGCGGGCGCCAATCGGGCGGCGCGACGCCTTCGCCGCCCGGTCCGGTCAGGCCGCCTTGCCGTGCGCCTGCTCGGGCAACGCGAACGCGGTGCGCGCATGGGCGGCAACGGCGGCGAGCGGCGCATCGAAGCGGGCCGCATCGTGCCGGCGCAGCAGCCACAGATCGATCTGCGGCTTGAAATCGGTGAGCGGCACGATGTCGAGTGCATCGCGCAGCGGGCTGCCTTCGACGAGCGGCAGTGGCATCAGCCCGATGCCGAAGCCGTTCGCGACGCTCTGCAACTGCAGGTCGCGACCGTAGGTGTCGAGCGTGACCGGCATCGGCAGGCCCTGCGCGTCGAGCGCGCGCCGCAAGCCCGCGCGAAAACCGCAGCCGTCCGGGTTGAGTACCCAGCCACGCGCGTGGCAATCGGCGAGCCGGTAGCTGCGGCGCGGCCAGTCGCCCTTGCGGCCAACCGCGACGAGCCGCGTGGCCAGCAGCCGTTCACCTTCGACCTGCGCCGGCAGCATCATTTCGCGTGCAAGGAACACGAGCGCCGCATCGAGGTCGCGCCGGGCGACGCGCTCGACGAGCATGCCGCCCCAGGCGGTCGTGACCTGTGTCGCGAGCGCGGGCCATTGCGCGGCGAGTTCGGCGATCAGCGCGGGCAGCATCAGCTCGCCGAGGCCCTGCGTGAGCCCGATCCGGAATTCGCCGGCAGGCGGCTGCTCGCCGGCCGTCAGCTCGCGCAGCGCATCGACTTCGCGCAGGATCGCGCGACACTGCTCGAACACTTGCCGGCCGATGTCGGTCGGGCGCGGCGGCTTCGTGTTGCGATCGAGCAGGATCACGCCGAGCGCTTCCTCGAGATTCTGGACGCGCCGCGTGATCGCGGGCTGCGTCATCCCGAGCTCGGCCGCGGCCTGGCTCAGGGTCTGGCAGCGGACGACCGCTGCAAAAGCATCGATATCGCTAATCTTCATGTTTGTTCTGCATGGTCTTTCGGGTGCATCATGACGATCCATCATATTCGGCATCATATTCGAGGAGTCAGCCGATGAGTACGCTTTCGTTGCATCAGACGCCGCTGTGGCCGTTCGTCGATGGCCTGGGCGCGTTGCTCGCGTCCGGCGCGAACGAGGCGCGCATCCTCGACGAGGGCGGCGCGCTGCTCGCCGCGCTCGTCGAACACGACGACTGGTTGCCCGACGCATTCGCGCAGCCCGACCCCACGCGCTATCGGCAGTACCTGCTGCATCTCGACCCGGACGAGCGGTTCTCGGTCGTCAGCTTCGTGTGGGGGCCCGGCCAGACGACGCCGATCCACAACCACACGGTGTGGGGGCTGATCGGGATGCTGCGCGGCGGCGAGTTCTCGCAGCCGTACCGGTTCGACGCAGCGGGCAGACCCGAGCCGGCCGGCGACGCCGTGCGGCTGCAGCCGGGCGAAATCGAGGCCGTGTCGCCGCGCATCGGCGATGTCCATCGCGTGACCAACGCGTTCGACGATCAGGTATCGATCAGCATCCACGTGTACGGCGCGAACATCGGCAAGGTGGAGCGCGCGGTGTTCCTCGACGACGGTACCGTGAAGCCGTTCGTGTCGGGTTATTCGAATGCCTGATGCCTGATGCCTGATGCAGCGCCCGCACGCGCGGCCGGTTGCCGGCACGCGCCGGCGGGCACAAGATTCATCCGTTCCGCTTTCTTCACCGACTTCAACGCATTCAAGACAGAGACACCGTGACGCAAACCGCCGACTCCACCTCCCGCTTTCCCGTCGCGTCGTACCAGGACGTGCGCGCCCGCCTGCTTGCCCGCGACGAGATCGCGCTGATCGACGTACGCGAGGAAGATCCGTACGCGCAGGGCCACCCGCTGTGGGCCGCCAACTTTCCGCTGTCGAAACTCGAACTCGACGCGTGGACGCGGATTCCGCGCCGCGACACGCCGATCGTCGTGTTCGGCGAAGCCGGCGGCGAGGATCTCGCGCCGCGCGCGGCCGCCAAGCTCGCGCAACTCGGCTACACAGATGTGAGGCTGCTCGACGGCGGCCTCGCGGGCTGGGTCGCCGCGGGCGGCGAACTGTTCATCGACGTGAACGTGCCGAGCAAGTCGTTCGGCGAATGGGTCGAGGCCGAGCGGCATACGCCGTCGCTGTCCGCGCAGGAGGTGCAGGCGCTGATCGATGCGAAGGCCGATGTCGTGATCGTCGACGCGCGCCGTTTCGACGAATACCAGACGATGAACATCCCGACCTCGACGAGCGTGCCGGGCGCGGAACTCGTGCTGCGCGTCCGCGCGCTCGCGCCGAACCCGGCGACGCAGGTGATCGTCAATTGCGCGGGCCGCACGCGCAGCATCATCGGCACGCAGTCGCTCGTCAACGCGGGGCTGCCGAATCCGGTCGCCGCGCTGCGCAACGGCACGATCGGCTGGACGCTCGCGGGCCAGACGCTCGAACGCGGCGCCGCGCGACGCTTTCCGGACGACATCGATGCGGCGCAGCGTGCCGACGCACGCCGGGCGGCGCGCGCGGTGGCCGAACGCGCGGG
>NZ_VWWH01000152.1:0-10245 GCF_011753045.1 Burkholderia sp. Ap-955 | reverse complement strand
GGCGCCGACGAGCCCGCCGGCCGTGCCGCCCATCGCGTTGCCCGCAGCGGCGCCTGCGCCGCCGCCCAGTGCGCCGCCGACGATCGCGCCCGTGCGTTCGTGTTTGTTCGACGTCACCGCACCGCCCGCGCCACCACCCACTGCCCCGCCGATCACGGTGCCCGTGCTGCCGCCAATCGCGTTACCGACCGCCGCGCCGGCGACGCCACCCAGCGCGCCGCCCAGTGCGTTGTTCGTGTCGCCTGCCACGGCTGGCAGCGACGCCACCGCCGCCGCACCGACCACCACAGCCATCCCTGCCAGTTTCTTCAGCATCTGTCTGCCCTCTCCGCCTTGCGAGATATCGATGGGCGAATCTAACACCTTTCCGAGACGCCCATCGTAATGAAGCGTTAAATCGGGCATTGCCCTGGCCGGAGCCCGGGTTTGAGCGGACTGTGTCTTTTTCCGCGAACGGTCGCGGCCGATAATGAAAACACCTTTCCCCCGGCATGACGACGCGCGCCGCGCGGATCGACGCACACCGCAACCGCCCAAGGAGGGTCTCCCGCATGACGACGCCGTTCAAGCTGGGCGACCACGTCCGGTGGAATTCGGAGGCCGGCTACGTGACCGGCACGATCATCGCGATCCACACCGCGGACTTCGACTACAAGGGCCACCGCCATCGCGCGTCGCCCGACGATCCGCAGTACGAGATCAAGAGCGACCGCACCGACCACATCGCCGCGCATCGCGGCCGCGTGCTCGAGCGCATCGCGGACAAGGACGACGCATGACGCTCCCGTTCTACACGATCGGCCACTCGAACCGCACGCTCGACGCGTTCGTCGGGATGCTCGACGCAGTCGATATCGCGCTGCTCGCGGATATCCGCAAGATGACGCGCTCGCGCGCCAATCCCCAGTTCAACGAAGCGACGCTGCCGGACGCGCTGGCCGCCGCCGATATCGCGTATGAACACATCGCCGAACTCGGCGGGCTGCGCGGCAAGTCGCGCGGCGTGCCCGACGACGTCAACGACTTCTGGACCAACCCGAGCTTTCACCGCTATGCCGATTACGCACTGTCACCCGAGTTTCGCGACGGCCTCGACCGGCTGATCGCGCAGGGACATGCGCAGCGCTGCGCGATCATGTGCTCGGAAGCGGTGTGGTGGCGCTGCCACCGGCGGATCGTGTCCGACTACCTGATCGCACGCGGCGAAACGGTGCTGCACATCATGGGCCCCCACCGCGTGGAACCCGCGCACCTGACGGCCGGCGCGGTGATCCGGCCTGACGGCACGATCGTCTATCCGGACGCCGGGGACGACACCACGGCGCCGGGGGCAACCGCGCCCCCGAACGCATAGCGCGGCGCCCGTTCGACTGCACGGCCGGCGGCACGTCACGAACATCGTCAGTTCCGCGCCGATGCGTACGCGCCATTCGCCTGCATCAGGCTCGTGCGCACCACCGGCATCCCCGACGTCACCGCGCCGCCGGCCGGAATCGTCCCGGACGGGGAAGCACCGACCGGCGGTGCCAACGCCACGCCGCCCAGTGAATTGCCGTACGCGACGATACCGGCGGCCGGGCAGTGGTTCGTCAGCAGCGACACCGGCGTGCCGGCGATCGACGCGAGCGTCGTGTCGGCCACCGCGAAATGGCAGACGTTCCCCAATGCCCGGAAGCCGGCATAGCCCGAGCCCGATACGCGGTTGCCCTTCACGACGACGTACGACACCGTCCCAGACCAGGTATCGAGTTCGATCGCGCCCTGCTGGGTAGGCGGCAGGCCGTTGTTCGCATTCGTGCCGTCCTGGATCGCGCCGACGACGTTGTTCTCGATCACCACGTCCGACACGCCGTAGGTCTTCCAGCCATCCTCCTGCGCGATCAGGATGCCGGCGGCCTTCTGAACGCCGCTGACGGTGTTGTTCGAAATCGTCACGGACCGCCCGCCGACCACGGCGATGCCGCGTCCCCAGTCGTTGCCGGACACCGCATTCCCGTCGATCAGCACGTTGGCGTTGAGACGGCCGTCACCCTGATAGCTGACGACGGCGATCAGGTCGTCGCCGGTGTCCTTCACGGTGTTGCCGCGCACCAGCACGTTGGTCGAGCCGTAGGTGGTGTGGATGCCGTCGGCCAGCGTCGCCTGCACGGTGTTACCCACGATCGCCACGTTGCTGCCGCCGAAGATGAAGATCCCGGCGCTGGCGCCACCCTGGATCGTCACGCCGAGCACCTGGACGCCGGTGCCCGTCACCTCGACCTTCGTCGATGCGGGCGTCGTCAGCCGCGTCGTACCCGTGCCGACCAGCGTGACGCCGACGAGCGTCGAACCGCTACCGCTCATCACGATGGTCTGATTGGCCGGATCCGTCGCGACCAGCGTCGCGCCATAGCCCGAGATCACGACGTTCGTTCCGGATACCTTCAGCGACCGACCGACGGCATAGTGTCCCGGCGCAAGTACGAGGCGCTGGCCCGGCTGCAATGCATCGAACGCGGCCTGCAGCGCGTCGGCCTGGTCGCCGCCGTTCGCCGTCGGCTGGACGGTCACGGTTGGAAGTCCCTGCGCGCTGCGCGACGGATACGCGTGCCGCGGGCCGCCCGGCATGTAGGCGGCCGCCGGCGATGCGGCGAAACATGCGGTGCAGATCAGGCACACGGCCGTACTCGGACCGCCCCCTCGAAACGACTTTCTCATGGTTGTTCTCTCTCGCCCGTTCGCCAGCGACGACCGGCCAACGGCTGACGGTCGCGAGACGTTCGAGCAACGGCGATCGCACGGCGCGCAGCACACGCGCCGAACTATCCCGACTGCGACATTCATGTGCTCCGTCGATACGGCGGAGCAACGGCAACGAAGCGCCGTCGCGTCGCCGCGATCGACACCCGGTCGCCTGTTCGCCCGCCGGCGCGCATGCGTATCCCCCGAGAAAAGGCGGCCCGATTCCGGCGCGCCGGCGCCGCGTGGCCGGAATCGAACCCGTCAACAGGAACTGCGTTCCCGAGCGCACCGGGCGCCGGCTGCCCCCGACCCTGCCGGCTCTTTCCCACCGCTCATCTACCAGTCTATTTCGCGCGCGTCGTTCGACAATCCGACATTGGCCGCGCGACGTCGTAAGACCGCCCGTCCGCCCGCCCGGGCCATCCTCGACCTTGGTCGCGGGCGGTGCGGCATCGTCGCTTGCGCCGGCCGAGAAGGCCCGCGACGACACTGCGATCACACCAGTTCACGCCGCCCGCGGTCCTGCATTACCATCGTGCGTTCGCCGCGCCTGCCCGCTTCCGGCAGGTGAGCCCCGTCACCTTCCGCTCCCGCTCCCTCTCCGATGCTCGCTCTCGTCATCCTCGCCGGCCTGTGGGCCGGACTGCAGAACACCCTGGCCGGCGGCGGCTCGTTCGTCACGCTGCCCGCGCTGATCGTGTCGGGCATGTCGCCGCTCGCGGCGAACATCACGTCGACGGTCGCGCTGTTTCCCGCGCAGGTCGCGACCGGCTGGGCGAGCCGCAAGATGGTGCGCGGCGTCGGCAGGCTGTCGTTTCGCGCGATGTTCTTCATCAGCGTGGTCGGCGGTGCGCTCGGCGGGCTGCTGTTGCTGAAAACCCCGTCGTCGATCTTCTCGCGCCTCGTGCCGTGGCTCGTGCTGTTCGCGACGATCGTGTTCGCGTGGGGCAGTTTTTTCCGCAAGCCGAGCGAAGGCACGGCCCACCTCGGTACCGTCCCCGCCGCGCTCTCGCAGTTCACGATCGCAATCTACGGCGGCTACTTCGGCGGCGGGCTCGGCTTCCTGATGATGGCCGTGCTGACGATGGCCGGCCTGTCGCCGCGCCACGCGATGTCGACGAAGAACGCGCTCGCGGGTGTGATGAACGCATCGGCCGTCGTGCTGTTCCTCACGTCGCCGCACCTGCACTGGGGCAAGGCGCTCGCGCTCGGCGGCGGCGCGATCGTCGGCGGGCTGCTCGGCACGTGGGCGCTGCATCGCGTGAACGAACGCGTGCTGCGGATCGGGATCGTCTGTATCGGCGCGGCGCTGACCGTCGGGTTGTTCGTCAAGCCGATCTGACGCGCGCATACGCCTGCCGCCGCTGCGGCAATTGATGAGCAAACCGCAAGACGTCTTTCGCATATCTCGTTTGCCGTGACGACGGTGTCCGCCCACAATCCGGGAGGTCGTCGCCATCGCCCTCTCGCGGGCACCGACCGGCACTTCGCGGCCGCCATTCCGATTCACCGCCGGCGGCCCGGCACATCGCGTCACACACGCTCACTCGACATCGGCGCCCATGCGGCGGCAGAACGCTCGCCGCCGCGCTGCCCGATGCGCTCCCGGCCAGCGGGCCAACAATAACTAGAGGTAGGAGATGCAGGACAACTCGTTGAGGCAAAGCCTCAAGCAACGGCACATCACGATGATCGCGCTTGGCGGCGTGATCGGCGCGGGCCTGTTCGTCGGCTCCGGCGCCATCATCGCGACCGCCGGCCCCGCGGCGATCCTGTCGTACCTGATCGGCGGCGTGATCGTCACGCTGGTCATGTTCATGCTCGGCGAAATGGCGTCCCGCCACCCCGACAGCGGATCGTTCTCCACCTACGCCAGCAGTTATCTCGGCGAATGGGCCGGCTTCGCGGTCGGCTGGCTGTACTGGTTCAAGTCGATGATGACGATCACCGTCGAGGCGATCCTGCTCGGTGCGATCCTCCACGATTTCCTGCCGTGGCTGCCCGTGTGGGGCGGCGCGCTGTTCATGCTCGTCACGCTGATCGCGAGCAACGCGTACTCGGTGCGCTCGTTCGGTGAAGCCGAATACTGGCTGTCGTTCGCGAAGGTGACGACGATCATCATCTTCATGGCACTCGGCGCATCGATCCTGCTCGGCTTCCAGCCGCGCATTCCCGCGCCGGGGCTCGTGAACCTGACCGATCACGGCGGCTTCATGCCGAACGGCATGTCGCCCGTGCTCGCCGGCGTGATGGTCGTGATCTTCTCGCTCGGCGGCAGCGAAATCGCAGCCGTTGCGGCGGGCGAATCCGAGAATCCGAGCAAGAACGTGATCCGTGCGATCAAGAGCGTGATCGTGCGCGTGATGGTGTTCTACGTCGGCTCGGTGTCGATCCTGATCCTGTGCATGCCGTGGACCGACAAGGCCAACCTGAAATCGCCGTACGTGTCGCTGTTCAGCATGGCGGGCTTCACGGGCGCGGCCGTCGCGATGAAGATCGTGCTGTTCGTGTCGTTCATGTCGGTGATGAACTCGTTCCTGTTCTCGAACTCGCGCATGCTGTTCTCGCTCAGCCAGCGCGGCCACGCGCCCGCGATGTTCGGCCGGACCAACGCGAAAGGCGTGCCGATGAACGCGCTCGTGCTGTGCCTCGCGATCTGCGTGTCGATCCTCGGCGTTCACTTCGTGAGCGGCGGCGACCTGTTCCTGATGCTCGCGAAGAGCAGCGGCGCGTTCGTGATGATCGTGTGGATTTTCATCATCGTCGCGCACTTCGCGATGCGCCGGCAGGAGAAGCACGCACCACGCGATCCGCAGGCGTTCCGCGCGTGGTTTTATCCGGTGTCGAACTGGATCGCGCTGCTGGCGCTGGTGGCCGTGCTCGGCTCGCAGGCGTTCAACCCGGATTCGCGCTTCCAGTTCTGGTTCACGGTATTGACGGCGCTGGCGATCGTCGCGGCCTATTTCCTGCGCCGCAAGCCGGTGCAACTCGGCGATACGGCCGGCGCGAAGGCGCGCTGACCATTGCCCCAGGCGGGCGAGCGGCGCGCCGGTCGGCCGCCGCTCAGTCGCTCAACGTCTCAGTCGCTCAATCTCTCGGCCGCTCAGCCGAACGGCCGCACGCCGATCAGCCAGCCGTGCAGGAAGAACGCGAAGACGGCCCACACGACGAGCCCGGCCACGATCGCCACGACGTCGCCCGACAGCCTGCCCGCCGGATAGCGCACGCCTTCGCGGCGATCACGCGCACGCCACACGACGAAATCGACGAGCGCCCACACGAAGAAGGCGCCGAACAGCACGACTGCGTGCAGCGTGCCGTTCGCGAGCAGGTGCGCGATGGCCCACACCGCCACGCCGGCCACCATCGGATGGCCGACGAGCGTCTTGATGCGGTTGCCGGGCACGTAGGAGGCGGCGATCAGCACGAAGGCGATCGCGGTCAGCATGCCGGTGAGGTGGCGCACGCCGACGGGCGACACCCACAGCAGCGTCGCGCCCTGGCGCGCGATGCCGTACCCCCAGATGATCAGCACGAAGCCGATGATCGACGCGATCGCATAGGGGCCCTTCCAGCGCTTCTCGCCGATCCGCTCGATCGTCGCTGACCGCCAGCCGTCCGCGACGATCCGGATCGAGTGCACACAGAGGAAGATCGCTAAACCGAGAATCAGGACGAGCATCGGCTGTCTCCGTCTGGAATGATGAGTGGGGAAGCGTCCCGCGCGGCGTACGATGCGCCGTTCGCGGCGCCGGCGGCGAGACCGGCGCGGGTCGCGCCAGGCACGGGTGCAACCCGCGCCGATCATAAACGCCGGGGCCGCCGTTGTGAAGCATGGGGATGTGCGGTGCGCCACGAGCTTGACGCTTTCGTGACTGTGTCCCTCCCCCGGCCGCCCTTGCGCCAGCCGGCGCATGTCGCGTGAATCGCCGGGCGACGGCCGGGCCGACAAAAAGGAAAAATCGCGCGGATTTCGCTTCGCGCGATGGGCACTATGTTTGCTTGCGCTTCGCCGGGGATTTCGCCGCAGGTGTCGACGTCGGCTTGGTGGTTCGCTTCGAGGCGGGTTTGGATCCCTGCGCAGAAGCAGGCTTAGGCGACGCTTTCGATGCCGGTTTGGCCGCTCGCTTCGAGGTGGGCTTCGCTTCTTGAACCGGCGCCGCTTTCGGCAGTATCTTCGATGCCGGCTTGCCGGTTCGCTTCGACGCCGGTTTCGCTTCCTGTATCGGCTTCGCTTTCGGCACCGCCCTCGCCTTGCGCTTCGGCGGCCCCGCCAGCAGCGCCGCGCGATACGCGCTGCGGCACCAGTCGAACAGCGCGCCGGCGTCCTCGAGCACGTCGGCCGGCGTTTCGTAATAGCCGTCGAGCGAAACCGTGCGCGTGGGCCGCTCGTACGAGAACGGCCCCATCCCCGCCGCGACGAACGCCGGACGGTTCACGTCGTCCACACGCAGGAACAGCGACCCGCGCGACATGAAGCCGAACATCACGCCGTCGAGCCGCATCGCCGCACCGCTGAAGAAGCGCACGACCGTGACGTTGCCGAGCGGCGCGAGCTGATACGCGATCTCCTCGCCGTGCGCCTTTTCCGATTGCCAGCTCATGCGGATGCCGTGCAGCGCTGCGTCCACGCGTCCAGCCCGGCTTCGTCGAAGCCGACCGCCGCCGCGCTCTCGCGAATCTGCCGCCACGTCGCGCGGTCGACCGGAATGCCGCCGGCACCGCGCGCCGCACGGCTCGCTTCCTCCGGCTCGCCCGGCACCTGCACCGGCGCGTCGCCGGCCTGCGGCGACGCCTTCGCCCACGCGACGAACGCATCGGCTTCGCGTTGCGCGTCGGCCGCATCGAACGCGTTCGGATCGATCAGCACCGACAGCATCCCGTTGACGATCGCGCTCGTCTTCTGCAGCGTGTCGCCGTAGGTCGTATGCCCGCCGACGAGCGCCCCGCCGAAAATCTCGCACATCGCCGCCAGTGCGTACCCCTTGTGCAGCCCGAACGGCAGCAGCGCGCCGAACGGCTGCTCGTGCATCACGGCCGGATCGTCGGTCGGCTGGCCGCGATGGTCGATCAGCGAGCCGGCCGGCACACGCTTGCCCTGGTTGTACGCGACGCGCGTCTTGCCGTACGCGATCGCGCTCGTCGCAAAATCGAGCAGCAGCGGCGGCCGGCCCGCACGCGGATAGGCGGCGCAGAACGGGTTCGTGCCGAAGCGCGGATCGGTGCCGTGCAGCGGCGCGACCAGCAGGTCGCCCGGCACGTTGACGAAATGGAACGACACGAGCCCCGAACGCGCGCACTGCTCGGCCCAGTGCCCGATGCGGCCGAGATGATGCACGTCGCGCAGCCCGATCGCGCAGATGCCCATGCGTCGGGCGCGGTCGATCCCTTCGACCATCGCCTCGAACGCGATCACCTGGCCGAAGCCGCGACCGCCGTCGATCGTCAGCACGGCACCACCATCGCGGACGATCGACGCGTGCCCGTTCAACTGCAGCTGCCCTTCCCGCCACGACGCGACGTAGTTCGGGATCATTCCGATCCCGTGCGAATCGTGGCCCGCGAGATTCGCGCCGACCAGGTGATCGGCGACGAGCCTGGCCTCGCGCTCACTGCTGCCGGCCCGTTCCCAGAGTGCCGCGACGAATGCATGCAGCGGTTCGGCGCGCATGCGCAGCGGTTCGGTATCGGGCGTCGGCAGTGCGGTCATCGGCAAGGCTCCGTGAGGTTGGGTCGGACAGTTGTCACTGCTGAGCGCGAAGCAATCAGCGCGCGGTCGCGATCACGTCCGCGACCGCCGCCGTCAGCTTCTTCGCATACGGCACGTGCAGGAATTCGTTCGGGCCGTGCGCGTTCGACTTCGGCCCGAGCACGCCGCACACCATGAACTGCGCGGACGGGAACCCTTCCTGCAGCACGTTCATCAGCGGGATCGTGCCGCCGAGGCCCATGTACGCGCAATCGGCGCCGAAGTGGCGACGCGACGCGGCATCGAGCGACGACGCGAGCCACGGCGCGAGATCCGGTGCGCTCCAGCCCGTCGCGGCGCCCGCGTCCGGCTTGAACGTGACCTTCGCGTTGTACGGCGGATCGAGTTCGAGCAGTTCCTTCAGTTGCTGCACGGCCTGCGCGGCGTCGACGAGCGGCGGCAGGCGCAGCGACAGTTTGAACGCGGTGCGCGGACGCAGCACGTTGCCCGCATCGGCGAGCGCCGGCAGGCCGGCCGCGCCGGTGACCGACAGCGACGGACGCCACGTCGAATTCAGCAGCGCCTCGCGCGGATCGGTCGTGGTCGGCAGTACCGGCTTGCCGTCCGCGCCGCACGCCCACGGCAGCCCCTTCCACACGGCGTCGCCGAGAATCGAAGCGGCCGCTTCGGCTTCGCGTACGCGGCTGTCCGGAATCTCGCAATGGAACACGCCCGGCAGCAGGTTGCCGTTCTTCGCATCTTCGAGGCGCTCGAACAGCTGGCGCATCACGCGGAAGCTCGACGGCGCGATGCCACCGAACACGCCCGAGTGCACGCCCTCCTCGAGCACCTCGACCTGCAGGTCGCCGGACACGAGCCCGCGCAGCGACGTGGTAAGCCACATCTGGTCGTAGTTGCCGGCGCCCGAATCGAGGCACACGACGAGCGACACCTGGCCGAGCCGGTCGCGCAGCGCATCGACGTACGGCAGCAGGTCGTAGCTGCCCGATTCCTCGCAGGTCTCGATCAGGCCGACGCAGCGCGGCCGCTCGATGCCCTGCTCGTCGAGCGCGCCGAGCGCCGCGAGGCTCGCGTAGATCGCATAGCCGTCGTCCGCGCCACCGCGGCCGTACAGCTTGCCGTTCTCGTACTTCGGCGTCCACGGGCCGAGGTCCGCGCGCCAGCCGTCGAATTCGGGCTGCTTGTCGAGGTGGCCGTACAGCAGGATCGTGTCGGTGCTGCCGGAACGCGTGGCGGGCGATTCGAAGAAGATCACCGGCGTGCGGCCGGGCAGGCGTACGATTTCGAGCTTCAGGCCCTTCACGGGCTGGCGCTCGGCCCACTGCGCGGCATCGGTGACGACGCGCTCGAGATAGCCGCGCTTCGCCCAGTCGGGGTCGAATGCGGGGCTCTTCGCGGGGATCGCGATGTAGTCGGTCAGGGCGTGGAGGATTTCATCGTTCCACTTGCGCTCGATGAAGGTAACGAGCTTGTCATGGTCGAGGACGGGGGTAGTGTCGACGGAGGTCATGGTGGGGGTGCCTGGATCGGGCTGACGAAAACCCAGATGATACGCCGATGCTCCCGCACCGGCGCCCCCTTCCCGGTCGCTCAGACCGCCTGCGGGAACGCGTCGCGCAGCCCCGCCGCGCACGCCAGCGCGTCGCGCCACAGGCGTTGCGTCAGTTCGCCCGCATCCGCTTCACGCGCGAGCGCCGCGGCCTCGCCCGACCACAGCAGCGAGAAGTCGTCGCGGCCCTGCCGCTCGAACGCGCCGCGCAGCGGATCGACCGCGGCCGTCGCGAGCGGGAACGCCGGCGCGAGTGCGCTCATCG
>NZ_VWWH01000151.1:0-10467 GCF_011753045.1 Burkholderia sp. Ap-955 | reverse complement strand
CCCCGCCGCAGCCGGCGCGGCCGCGCATCGAGCTGTTCGGCGCGCGCAGCGCGGCGCCGGCCGGCGGCGTGCGGGCGGCGAACCTATCAAGAAAGCAGGAGGCATGACCGCAGTGCAGAAGATCAAAGTGTTGTGCGTCGACGATTCGGCGCTGATCCGCAGCCTGATGACCGAGATCATCAACAGCCAGCCCGACATGACGGTGTGCGCGACCGCGCCCGATCCGCTCGTCGCGCGCGAGCTCATCAAGCAGCACAACCCCGACGTGCTCACGCTGGACGTCGAAATGCCGCGCATGGACGGGCTCGACTTCCTCGAGAAGCTGATGCGCCTGCGGCCGATGCCGGTCGTGATGGTGTCGTCGCTGACCGAGCGCGGCTCGGAAATCACGCTGCGTGCGCTCGAACTCGGCGCGGTCGATTTCGTCACGAAGCCGCGCGTCGGGATTCGCGACGGGATGCTCGACTACGCGGAAAAGCTCGCCGACAAGATCCGCGCGGCGTCGCGGGCGCGCGTGCGCCAGGCGCCGCAGCCGCAGGCGGTCGCGCGCACGGCGGACAGCCACCCGGCCGCGCCGATGATCAACAACCCGCTCGTCAGTACCGAGAAGCTGATCATCATCGGCGCGTCGACGGGCGGCACCGAGGCGATCCGCGAAGTGCTGACGCCGCTGCCGCCGGATGCGCCGGCCGTGCTGATCGCGCAGCACATGCCGCCGGGCTTCACGAAGTCGTTCGCGCAGCGGCTGAACGGCCTGTGCCGGATCGCGGTGAAGGAAGCCGAGCACGGCGAGCGGGTGCTGCCGGGCCACGCGTATATTGCGCCGGGCCACGCGCACCTGTTGCTGGCGAGAAGCGGGGCGAACTATATTGCGCAACTGTCGGACGAGCCGCCGGTGAACCGGCACCGTCCGTCGGTGGACGTGCTGTTCCGCTCGGCGGCGACGCACGCGGGCAAGAACGCGCTCGGGGTGATCCTGACCGGGATGGGCCGCGACGGCGCGGCCGGCCTGCTGGAAATGAAACGCGCGGGCGCTCACACGTTCGCGCAGGATGAAGCAAGCTGCATCGTGTTCGGGATGCCGCGCGAGGCGATCGCGCTCGGCGGCGCGGACGAGATCGTGCCGCTCGCCGAGATGAGCCGTCGCGTGATGGCGCGCCTGGCGACGATGGGCGACCGCGTGCAGCGCGTTTGAATGGAATGTCACGGGGCGCGTGCCACGATACGCGTCCCGACGGAAACGAATCTGGAAAGGAACGACGATGGACAAGAGCATGAAAATCCTGGTGGTGGACGATTTCCCGACGATGCGCCGGATCGTCCGCAACCTGCTCAAGGAACTGGGCTATTCGAACGTCGACGAGGCCGAGGACGGCGCGGCCGGCCTGGCGCGGCTGCGCGGCGGCGGTTTCGACTTCGTGATCTCCGACTGGAACATGCCGAACCTCGACGGCCTCGCGATGCTGAAGGAAATCCGCGCGGACGCGACGCTCACGCACCTGCCGGTGCTGATGGTCACGGCCGAGTCGAAGAAGGAGAACATCATCGCGGCCGCGCAGGCCGGCGCGAGCGGCTACGTCGTGAAACCGTTTACGGCCGCGACGCTCGACGAGAAGCTGAACAAGATCATCGACAAGATGGCGAAGACCGGGAGCTGACGTGAACGAGCCGATCCATGCCGCGCTGACCGGCGCCGGGTTCAGTGCCGACGGCCACGCCGAAGGCGCCGATTTCGCGAGCGACCGCATCCTCGCGCGCATCGGCCATGTCACGCGCGCGCTGCGCGATTCGATGCGCGAGCTCGGGCTCGACAAGCATGTCGAGCGGGCGGCGGAAGCCGTGCCCGATGCGCGCGACCGGCTGCGCTACGTCGCGACGATGACCGAGCAGGCCGCCGAGCGCGTGCTGAACGCGATCGAGGTCGCGAAGCCGATGCAGGAGCGCATCCAGAACGAGGCCGAGGCGCTCGACGCGCGCTGGGCGCAGTGGTACGCGGCACCGATCGAGCACGCGGAAGTGCGCGAGCTGATGGACGATACGCGCACGTTCCTGCGCACGCTGCCCGAGTCGGCTTCGGCAACCAGCGCGCAACTGCTCGAGATCATGCTCGCGCAGGATTTCCAGGACCTGACCGGGCAGGTGATCAAGAAGATCATGGACATGGTCTACCTGATCGAGCAGCAGCTCCTCACGGTGCTCGTCGAGAACATTGCGCCCGAGCGGCGCGAGCAGTTCGCGGCCACCGCGGCCGCGCTCGCGGCCGAGCAGATCAGCTCGACCGGCAGCCCCGAGTCGCTGCTGAACGGCCCGCAGATCGCGCCGGAAGGCAAAACCGACGTGGTCCAGGACCAGGGGCAGGTGGACGACCTGCTCGCCAGCCTGGGCTTCTGACCCTGCCGCGTGCATCGGGCGCCGCCTGTCGCGGCGGCGCCCGATGCACGCGTCACACCGTCCCCCACTGCTTCACGCGCACGCGGCTCCCGCGTGGCGCAGGGTGATCCTGCGTCAAATTGACACTTCGGCACACTCAGCAGGCATACTACGCGTCAGCAGCAACGTAGCGTCATTCATACGATTTCATACGTTGGCAGGCGGCGCGGGCGCGATGGCCGCACCGCCGGCAACGAAGCCAGTCCCTGGGGGGGAACGTGAAGCTGAAACGCTTGGGCTGGGCCGTCGCGCACGCGACGGCTGCAATGGGTGTGCTGTGGAGCGTCCACGCATACGCGGAACTGGGCGGCGCGCCGATGTCGCCGCCGACGGACGATCGGGCCGCAACCGTGCGCGCCTTGCAGCGCGCGATGCGTTCGGCAGACGGCATGCAGACGAGCACGGCCGCCTATACCGTCCGCGAGATCACGCTCGGATCGGGCACCGTCATCCACGAATACACGTCGGCCGCCGGCAGCGTGTTCGGCCTCGCGTGGCAAGGGCCGACGATGCCGGATCTCGCGTCGCTGCTCGGCAGCTATTTCCCGCAGTACACCGCAGGCGTCCAGGCGGCGCACAAGGCGGGCGGCTGGCGTGCGCCCGTGTCCGTCGACACCCGCGGCCTCGTGATCCGGACAGGCGGCCACATGGGCGCCTTCTCGGGCCAGGCGTGGCTGCCGGCGGCGCTGCCTGCCGGCCTGACCGGCACCGACATCCAGTGACTGCGGGAGAGCGATCTTGAAAATTCCTCGTACATTCAAGCGCTGGCTCGGCGTGCTGGGCCTCGCGGCGGCGACGGCCGTCCTCGTGACGGCATGCGGCGGCGGAGACGGCGGCGGCAGCAGTTCGGGCAACAACGGCAACGGCGGCAACAACGGTAACGGCGGCTCGGACGGCAATTCCGGGAACACGGCCGTCATCACCGTCAACGCCGGCGTCGCGAACGTGATCAACATCCCGACCGTCAGCCTGAAGGTCTGCGTGCCGGGCACGTCGAACTGCCAGGTGGTCAACAACGTGCTCGTCGATACCGCGTCCTACGGGCTGCGGCTCGTCGGCAGCGCCGTGTCGGGTGTGCTCGGCAACCTCCCGCAGGTGACGAGCGGCGGCGCGCCGGTCGCCGAGTGCGGCAAGTTCGTGTCGAGCTATACGTGGGGGTCCGTGCGCACGGTCGACCTGTCGATCGGCTCCGAGCAGGCGAGTTCGCTGCCCGTGCAGATCATCGGCGACCTCGGCACGACGAACGTGCCGAGCTCGTGCACGAACGGCGGCGCGTCGGCCAACTCGGCGAGCGCGCTCGGCGCGAACGGGATCCTCGGCATCGGGCCGGCACCGGTCGACTGCGGCACCACCTGCGCCACGTCGACGTCGACGAACAACAACTACTACGCCTGCCCGAACGGCGACAACGCGAGCTGCACGGTCGCGCTCGTGCCGGTGGCGCAGCAGGTGGCCAACCCGGTGCATCGCTTCGCCGACAGCAGCGGGGTGAGCGTGAGCATGCCGACCATCTCGAACAACGGACAGGCGAGTGCGACCGGGACGCTGACGTTCGGCCTGCCCGCCCTGACCGGGAAGACCGTGATGACGTCGACCACGACGGGCGACGTCAGTGCGACGTTCCTCGGCCGCAACGTGACCGCGTTCTTCGATACGGGTTCGAATGCGTACTTCTTCAACGATTCGTCGCAGACGGCCTGTTCGAAGAACACGCAGTTCTACTGCCCGACGGCGTCGACCACCTACTCGGCGACGCTGACCGGCCAGAACGGCGTGAGCGGTACGGTATCGATGCCCGTCGTGAACGCGGATTCGCTGTTCTCGAACCCGTCGACGTTCGCGTTCAACGACATCGCGGGCCCGTTCGGTTCGTCCGGCTGGCTCGATATCGGCATGCCGCACTTCTACGGCAAGACGATCTACTTCGGAATGGACAAGACCGCGAGCGGCGGCGCGGCGCCTTTCGTCGCGTTCTGACGCGGCAAGGCGAGACGCAGGACCAAGGGGGCGAGCGATCGCCCCCTTTTTTATTCGACGGCCGTGCGCGGCACGACGGGTTCGACCGGCGGGCCGCCGCGCGCGGGCACAGCGCCTACGATGTAATACCGGCACCCGTGCCGGCACGACATCGAGGAGACAGCGCCATGACCCCGCGCATACAACGCATCACGCCGTTCCTGTGGTTCGACCGCGACGCCGAGGCGGCCGCCGGTTTCTACGTATCGGTGTTCGACAACGCGCGCATCGTGCACGTCGCGCGCTACGGCAAGGCCGGCGCGCACGCGTCCGGCAGCGCGGAGGGCGCGGTGATGACTGTCGCGTTCGAGCTCGACGGGCAGGCATTCGTCGCGCTGAACGGCGGCCCCGTGTTCCAGATCACGCCGGCCGTGTCGTTCGTCGTCAATTGCCGGGACCAGGACGAAATCGACCACTACTGGGCGCGCCTGTCGGAAGGCGGCGACGAGCGTGCGCAGCAGTGCGGCTGGCTGCGCGACCGCTTCGGCGTGTCGTGGCAGGTCGTGCCGGCGCAGATGAGCGAGCTGATGACGGGCGATCCGGCGCGTGCGGAGCGCGTGATGGCGCAGGTGATGACGATGAAGAAGCTCGATCTCGACGCGCTGCAGCGCGCGGCGGCGGGCTAGGAGGCGGGTAGCCCGTCGCAGGCGTGAACCGGTGAACCGGCGAACCGGCGAACCGGCGCCAGGGGCCGCGCAAACCCGTGAGCGGCCGGAACGGGCGCTAGGCCGGTGGCCGGCCGTCGCGCATCAGGCGCGTGTGGTCGAGGAAGCGGTGGCCGGGCCCGTACGCGGTACTTTCGATCCGGACGGCATCGGCTGGCGCGACCGGGCGCCCGGCGGCATCGACCGACACCGATTCGATCTCGACGACCGGCACGCACCAGGCCGCGCGGGCGCGTGCCGCCGGCTCGCCGCGCGTGTCGACGCAGCGGAAGGTGAAGCTCGCGGGGAAATCCTGCGCGCGCAGGGTTTGCGTCGATCCGTTCCACGCATGGTGCAGGGCGATCGTGCCGGGGTGCGGCGCGTCAGGCGCCTGCGCGCCGGGCGGCAGGGCCGGCGTGCCCGCGCAGCCGGCGGTCAGCGCGCAGGCAAGCGACAGCAACGGAGCGAGCGGATGACGGAGCATGGTGCGGTTCGAGCGGAATCGGCAAGTCATGGCGAAGCGTAGCGCGCTTTGCATGCCCGCGTAATGCCGGCCGGTTAATCGAATGCGGCACACGGGCTGCCGATTATCGATCGCACCCGATTTCATTCGGATGTAATCAAATGCTGGATTATCCGGGGCTGTCGTTTCTGTCAGGTCTTCAAGATTATTAAAATGACGCGGCATGCAAGCCGATGGCGCGGCATTCCGCTGTTGCAGCCATTCCCGCGCCGTGCCGGCGCCGTACGGGCGGGCGAAACGGCCCGGTGCGCCCTGGCCGGTACGTGAAAAGAGATGGAGCGCGGCGAAATTCAAACATATAATGCCGGCGTTGTTTCCGGGGTCGTCTATATAAAACAGGAGGGTAATAAAATGAATTTTTCCGAAGCCGTTCGTTCCGCACTCAATAAATACGCGACATTCGAAGGCCGTGCGCGTCGTGCCGAATACTGGTATTTCGCGCTGCTGACCTGTGCGCTGTCGATCGCCGCGCAGATCATCGGCGCGGCCGGCCGCGACGCCGGCCTGATCACGCTGCTGCTGCTCGTCGTGATCGGCCTGGTTTCGCTGGCGCTGATCATTCCGAGCATCGCGGTCAGCGTACGCCGGCTGCACGATACGGGCCGCTCGGGCTGGTTCCTGCTGCTCGCGCTGATCCCGATCGTCGGCGCCATCCTGCTGCTCGTGTGGATGTGCTCGCGCGGCACCGAAGGTCCGAACCGCTTCGGCGCGGACCCGATCGTGGCGGCCTGACCGACACCTGCCCCGACGCGCGACGCCGCCGCGTCGGGGCCCGATTTCGCGTCGCATCCGCGGCAACGCTTCACTGCCTCACCGTTTCCTCGCCTTTTCCCCGCTTCACGTCGTCGTCGTCGCTTCGTCCGGAGCCGACACGTTGCGATCGCACCGGTCGGCACGTTTTTCCGCCGCGCCGCACACCGTTCCGTCTCCCGTCCAGCCCCGTTCGCGCCGGCTCGCCCGATTCCCCGAAATACCCCCCTTTCCCGGCTTTGCTCGACCGATCGGCGTTTGACGCCTCCATGAATAATCGGTGTCACTGGAAAGCGGCATTCCGCCGTACCCGACTGGAGGCCCCGTGGCAGACGAGAGCGATCTCGACAAGACCGAAGCCGCCACTCCCAGGCGCCGCGAGAAGGCGCGCGAGGAGGGGCAGGTCGCGCGTTCGCGCGAGCTGGCTTCGTTCGCGCTGCTCGCGGCCGGGTTCTACGGCGCGTGGCTGCTCGCGGGCCCGTCGGGCGGGCATCTGCAGGCGATGCTGCGCGGCGCGTTCACGTTCGATCGCGCGACCGCGTTCGACACGAACCGGATGCTGTCGGCAGCCGGCAGCGCGAGCCTCGAAGGCTTCGCCGCGCTGCTGCCGATCCTCGCGCTCACCGGCGTCGCCGCGCTGCTCGCGCCGATGGCGCTCGGCGGCTGGCTGATCTCGTCGAAGACGTTCGAGCTGAAGTTCGACCGCCTGAACCCGATCTCGGGCCTCGGCCGGATCTTCTCGATCCAGGGGCCGATCCAGCTCGGGATGTCGTTCGCGAAGACGCTGGTCGTCGGCGGCATCGGCGGCATCGCGATCTGGCGCAGCAAGGACGAGCTGCTCGCCCTCGCGACGCAGCCGCTCGGCGTGGCGCTGCCCGATGCGCTGCACCTGATCGCCGTGTGCTGCGGCACGACGGTCGCCGGGATGCTGGTGGTCGCCGCACTCGATGTGCCTTACCAAATCTGGCAGTACGACAAGAAGTTGCGCATGACGAAGGAAGAAGTGAAGCGCGAGCATCGCGAGAACGAAGGCGATCCGCACGTGAAGGGGCGGATCCGCCAGCAGCAGCGCGCGATCGCGCGCCGCCGGATGATGGCGGCCGTGCCGAAGGCCGACGTGGTCGTGACGAACCCGACGCACTTCGCCGTCGCGCTGCAATACACGGACGGCGAGATGCGCGCGCCGAAGGTCGTCGCGAAGGGCGTGAACCTCGTCGCCGCGCGCATCCGCGAACTCGCGGCGGAACACAACGTGCCGCTGCTCGAAGCGCCGCCGCTCGCGCGTGCGCTGTATCACAACGTCGAACTCGAACGCGAGATTCCCGGCTCGCTGTACTCGGCCGTCGCCGAAGTGCTCGCGTGGGTCTACCAGCTCAAGCGCTTCCGTTCGGAAGGCGGCGCGTTCCCGGCGATGCCGGTCGATCTGGAGGTGCCGGCCGAACTCGACAAGGGGACGTCGGTCGCCGCCGACGACGAACGTGAAGAAGCCGAGGACACCCTCGGCAAGCAAGGGACCGCAGCATGAGCACCCCGACCACCGGCCTGTTCGCGAAGCGCCCGAACCCGTTCGCGGGCACGAACCTGCGCGCGCTCGCGGGCCCGATCCTCATCTGCATGATCCTGGGGATGATGATCCTGCCGCTGCCGCCGATGCTGCTGGATCTGCTGTTCACGTTCAACATCGCGCTGTCCGTGATGGTGCTGCTCGTCAGCATGTACACGATGAAGCCGCTCGACTTCGCGGCGTTCCCGAGCGTGCTGCTGTTCTCGACGCTGTTGCGCCTGTCGCTGAACGTCGCATCGACGCGCGTCGTGCTGCTCGAAGGCCACACGGGCCCGGACGCGGCCGGCCAGGTGATCGAGGCGTTCGGCCACTTCCTGGTCGGCGGCAACTTCGCGGTCGGCATCGTCGTGTTCGTGATCCTGATGATCATCAACTTCATGGTGATCACGAAGGGCGCGGGGCGGATCGCCGAAGTGTCCGCGCGCTTCACGCTCGACGCGATGCCCGGCAAGCAGATGGCGATCGACGCCGACCTGAACGCGGGCCTCATCAACGAAGAGCAGGCGCGCAAGCGCCGCCTCGCCGTATCGCAGGAAGCCGAGTTCTACGGGTCGATGGACGGCGCGTCGAAGTTCGTGCGCGGCGATGCGATCGCCGGCCTGATCATCATGGCGATCAACGTGATCGGCGGGCTGATCGTCGGGATGGTCCAGCACGACATGACGTTCGCGGCCGCCGGCACCAACTACACGCTGCTGACGATCGGCGACGGCCTTGTCGCGCAGATCCCGTCGCTCGTGATCTCGACCGCGGCCGGCGTGATCGTGTCGCGCGTCGCGACCGACGAGGACATCGGCACGCAGATCACCGGCCAGCTGTTCACGAACCCGCGCGTGCTGAACATCACCGGCGCGATCATCGTGCTGATGGGCCTGATCCCGGGCATGCCGCACTTCGCGTTCCTCGCACTCGGCGGCGGCGCGATCTGGCTGGCCCGCACGCAGACCAAGCGCGCGGCGGCCCGCAAGGCGGCCGGCGACCTGACCGACATCGCGCCGCCCGCGGCGCTGCCGGCGGACAGCCACGAGGCGACCTGGGACGACGTGCAGCTGATCGACCCGCTCGGGCTGGAAGTCGGCTACCGCCTGATCCCGCTCGTCGACAAGAACAGCGACGGCGAACTGCTCAAGCGCATCAAGAGCATCCGCAAGAAATTCGCGCAGGAAATCGGCTTCCTGCCGCCGGTGATCCATATCCGCGACAACCTCGAGCTGCGACCGAACGCGTACCGGATCGCGCTGAAGGGCGTCGAGATCGGCGTCGGCGAAGTGTTCCCGGGCCAGTGGCTCGCGATCAACCCCGGCCAGGTGACGGCCGCGCTGCCGGGCGCCGTCACGCAGGATCCCGCGTTCGGGCTGCCGGCCGTGTGGATCGACGTCGCGATGCGCGAACAGGCGCAGGTGTACGGCTACACGGTGGTCGACGCGAGCACGGTCGTCGCGACGCACCTGAACCATCTGGTCGTCCAGCACGCGGCCGAGCTGCTCGGCCGCCAGGAAGTGCAGTCGCTCGTCGAGCGCACCGGCAAGGATGCGCCGTCGCTCGTCGAGGACCTCGTGCCGAAGACGATCTCGCTCACCACGCTGCAGAAAGTGCTGCAGAACCTGCTCGAGGAAGGCGTGCCGATCCGCGACATGCGCACGATCCTCGAAGCGGTGTCCGAACACGCGGGCCGCGGCGATGCGTTCGAGATCACGGCCGCGGTGCGGCTCGCGCTCGGCCGCGCGATCACGCAGCAGTGGTATCCGGGGGCGGGCGAGATGCAGGTGATGGGCCTCGACTCGAATCTCGAGCGCGTGCTGTCGCAGGCGCTCGCCACCGGCGCGAACCCGGGCCTCGAACCCGGCCTCGCGCACAACCTTCTGACCGGCACGCAACAGGCGATGCTGCGTCAACAGAATCTCGGGCTGCCGCCCGTGCTGCTGGTGCAGCACGCGCTGCGCGCGATGCTCGCGCGTTTCCTGCGCCGCAGCCTGCCGCAATTGAAAGTGCTGTCGTATGCCGAAGTGCCGGACACACGCACGATCAAAGTCGTTAACGTCATCGGGGGTTCCGCTTGAACATTCGCAAATTCACCGGCGCAACGAGCCGCGACGCACTTCGTCTGGTGCGCGAGGCGCTCGGCGCCGACGCGGTCGTGCTGTCGAACCGCACGCTCGATGACGGCAGCGTGGAAATCGTCGCCCTGGCAGATTCGGACCTGGCCGCCGTGACGCCGCCGGCCGCGGCGCGTCCGCGCATCGCCGCGTCGCGCACGCCGGAATCCGTGCCGGCCGCCGCCGTGCCGGGTATCGTGTCGCGCCCGGGTGCGGCGCTGGCCCGCCCGACGGTCAATCCGTACGCAGCAGGCGAAGGCGGGCTGCCGGACGTGTTCTCGTCGGTGTTCGGTGCAAGCGCCGACGCGGACGAGGCGACGGCGCAACCTTCGGCATTCGATGAGGACGCGCCGGCTGCGGCAGCGCCGTCTTCCGCCGCTCCCACGCCGGCCGCCGCCGCACCGGCCGCCGCCTCCGAGCCCGCGCCGTGGCTCGTCGAGCACA
>NZ_VWWH01000014.1:0-118500 GCF_011753045.1 Burkholderia sp. Ap-955 | reverse complement strand
ACAACCCTCTTTGCCTGATGACCATAGCGAGTCGGTCCCACCCCTTCCCATCCCGAACAGGACCGTGAAACGACTCTACGCCGATGATAGTGCGGATTCCCGTGTGAAAGTAGGTAATCGTCAGGCTCCCTAAGCCAAAAACCCCCGCTCGAAAGGCGGGGGTTTTTGCATTTGCGCGGCAGAAATGCACGGAGGTCCGGGATGGCGACGGGTGTTCTTTATCCCGAGATCCCGTGGAAGAAACGCTTTGCCGGACTCCCCACTCAAGAAACGACGACCGTAAATTCGACTCCCGATTCAAAGTCCAGGGTCATGCTCGAAAACCGTGGGTCGTTATCGAGGTAGTGCTTGTACGGTCGAACGGCGTCCTCTGCCGTGTACATGTTGTCGGCCAGTACGACCGATCCCGGGCGCAGCAGGCGCTCGATCTGCCTGAACAGTTTCAGGTAGGCGTCGGCCCATACATCGATGAACACCATGTCGAAAGTGCCGTCCAGTTCGGCGACGGTCTCGAATACGTCGCCCTCCCGCATGTCGACATAGGCGTCCAGGCCCGCCGTCCCGACGTGATCGCGCAAGCGTGTGAACTTGAGCGCATCGCATTCGGTCGCGACGACCACGCCACGGCCCAGCGTGCGTAACGCCTCGGCGAAATACAGCGTGGATACGCCGCATGAACTGCCGAGTTCAAGGATTCTGGCCGGTCGTTGCGAGAGCACCATGTTGCGCAAGAATCCGCCCGTTTCCGGCGACACGGCCAACGATAGCGGACTGCCTTCGGGGGAATCGAAGTCGTCGCTGGACAGCCCGAACGTTTCGAGAAACCGCCCTCGCAGACGGGGAGCGATCGCTTCGTATTCCTCGGCTAACGACAGAAAATCCTCGTTTGATCCCTGGAACTGCGCACGGGCGCGGGCGACGATTTCGGTCCGGCTCTCTTCGTGGAGCCGCTGCAGAAGGGCAATGGTGGGTGAAGTCATGTGCGTTCCTTGACGCGATTGATCCGATCGACGATGTATCCAACGACAGCCTCTCCCGCCAGGGCTTTTGCGCTGTCGCTCGATATCGGCGATACATGGATGTTGCTATGCCGTTCGGGCGAGCGTGATTGCGCGTTCGGGGCACGCCGTCACACACAGTCCGCATGACCGGCACGCGTACGCATTCGGCGTATAGGCGACCTTCATTCCATGCACGCGCTGCTTCAGGCGATGAATCAGATCAAGGCCGAGGTAATCGACTTTGTCGATGCGCCGGATCTCGAACACGTTCTCGGGGCAAACGGCAACACAATCCCCTTTGCCTTCGCAACGTTTCAGATCGACGACCGGCGCAATCACACCCGGCTTCTGTTTGCAGTCGCCCGTTGATTTTTCGCGCACGTTCACTCTCCCGTGGGCCGGTTGCTGCCGGATCGCCACGCGGTCCGGAAATGTTCGCGTTCCTCGGGGGTCATGGACTCCCACTTGCGCCAGTGGCGTCGACCGCGCCAGCCGTGATGTCCACGGAATCCACCAAACAGGATGCGGCTCAACACGAGCAGGCCCAGCGCATGGGCGAAGTCGATCGTACGGGCGCCGACGAATAGCGCCGGAATCACCCAGTTCCATAACATCATGACGACCCATCCGAGCACGCCTATCGCGATCAACACGAGAAGCGCCTTGCCTGCACATCTGATTCGGAAATTCATCTGTCGATTCCTCTAGGTGTTATCCAGTTCTTCATAAATGGGCTGCAGTCGGGCACGCAGATGCAGGACCGCATAGCGTTTGCGAGCGAGCAGCGTATTGAGCGCGACACCGCTATGCGCGGCCATTTCCTTGAAGGACTGACCTTCCAGCTCGTGTGCGATAAATACCTCACGCTGATTCGTCGGCAACTCGTCGAGCGCATCCTGCAAGGCCTTGAGCACCAGCGAGCGCGCGTAGCGTGCTTCGGGGCCCGCATCATGCGCCGGTAGCGCAAGGTCCAGGCGATACTCACCGTTTGCGTCATCGTCGACCTCGGACAGATCGGTCAGCGGCTGCTCCTTCTTTTTGCGAAAACGGTCAACGATGCGATTGCGCGCGGCACGGAAAAGCCACGCGCTTGCCTGCTCGATTGGCGCAGGAAGTCGATACGCCTGTACGAATTCGTGAAACACATCCTGCAGGATGTCCTCGGCATCGTCCGGGTCGCGAATCCGACGCCGGATGAAATTCACTAGCCTCGATCGTTCACGCATCACTGTCGCTGTGATGTCGCGGTCTGGGTCGGTCATCGTGTGCGAAGTGGGTGGCGATTCCATGCGCTTGAAGACGTTTCAGGCGCGCGAATATTGTGGCGAGAGCAAAGAAATCTGCTGCTGAACGCGTCGGCCTTGCGGTAATACCCTTTATCGCCGGCTAAGCCGGGAGTGCACATATCGTCGGCGGCTCGTCAAACACGCGTGCCGGAGGGGGCAATACCTGATCCCGTCTGTCGGCTTCAACATGCTGAACGCGATGTCTTCGCGCCGCCGCCCATGCGGAAGTCGACCGGATCGCGATGCAGATGGACCTTCAACCCTTCGGCGAACCGGAACATGGCAACCTTCCGGGTATCCGGACGAGCGTTGCCAGTTCATCAGGGCTCCCCTCTACGAGCCCCAGTCAGTCCCCGCGGTATCCGATCTTGCCGGATCGGCATGTCCGTCTTCGACTCCACGGTTCTGCCGATCCGTTGCTCACACTGGTCTGGCCAGTCAGGCCTTAAGTTCCCGCAACCGCGGTCGTTAAACAGGACGTTGCCTGTTTTTGGCGACCCCATTCATATAACGCGGTAACGGAGATCGAAGTCATCATGTTGTCCTCGATTCGTGCACGGATACTCGCGACCTGCGTCGCCATCGTGGTAACGGCGCTGGCCGTCACAGGCGGCCTGGTCTATTACGTCGTCAAGCAACACAACGACGAGGCAATCGACCAGAATCACAAGTCGATCCTCGCCGGGCACGCGCTGGCGATCAATGAATGGGTGGCCAGCAGAGGCCGGGAAACCCAGGCCCTTGCAGACACGATCGCGATCGGCGAGGGCGACCCGCTGCCGGCGCTGAAGTTGCTTGGCAAGTCGGGCGGCTTCGAGGTGCTGACGCTCGGCCTGCCGGACAAGACCGCGTTCTCGAACGTGCCGCTCGCGCCTGGCTACGACCCGACCGCACGTCCGTGGTACAAGCAGGCCGTCAGCGCCGGCAGCCTGGTCGTGACGGCACTCTACCGTGATGCAACGACCGGCAAGCCCGCTGTTGCGTTCGCGGTACCCGTGGTGCGCGACGGCACCGTGAAGGGGGTGCTGGCCGCCAGCCTGTTCATGGAGAGCGTGAGCTCGATCGTGACCTCGGTACACCCGACACCCGCGAGCTTCGCATTTCTGGTGGACAAGAGCGGACGCGTGATCGCGTCGGCCAAGACCGACCTGATCATGAAGCCGGCAACCGGTCTTTCGCCGGCACTCGACGCCGACCACCTCGGCGCGCTGCAAACCGCGTCCGAGCCCGTCGCGGTCGACATCGACGGCGCCACCAAGCTGGTGCGGGCCCAGCCGATCGCCGGTACCGATTGGTCCCTCGTGCTCGCGCTCGACAAGGCGGACGTGACGGCCGGCATGCGCGCGGTCGCGACGACGACGCTGGCGGCGATCCTGATCGTTGCCGTGATCGCGGCCGCGCTCGTCGGTGCGATGACGAACGCGGCTTTCAAGCGCATCCTGCTGGTGCGCGACGCGCTGACGGATGTGTCGACCGGCAGCGGCGACCTGACGAAACGCCTGCCTGCCGACGGCGCGGACGAAGCCGCGCAGATCGCGCATGCGTTCAACCTGTTCGCCGAAAAGATCAGTACGATCCTGCTGCAGATTCGCGAGTTCAGCGAATCCGTCAACCTCGCGAGCGCCGAGATCGCGCAGGGCAACCAGGACCTGTCCGGCCGGACCGAACACGCAGCATCGAGCTTGCAGGAAACCGCCGCCGCGCTCGAGGAAATCGCCGGCACGGCCCGCAATTCCGCCGATGCCGCGAGCCAGGTGAGCCGTCTGGCGGAATCGGCGTCGGACGTCGCGGTGCGCGGCGGCACGGTCGTCAGCGAGGTCGTCTCGACGATGAACGAGATCACGCAGGCGTCGAGCGAGATCGCCAACATCGTCGGCGTGATCGACGGCATCGCGTTCCAGACCAACATTCTCGCGTTGAACGCTGCCGTCGAGGCCGCACGTGCGAACGAGCACGGCCGGGGCTTCGCGGTCGTCGCGGGCGAGGTGCGTGCGCTCGCGCAGCGCAGCGCGCAGGCCGCCAAGGAAATCAAGCAGTTGATTCACTCGTCGGTCGAGAAGATCGAGGGGGGCTCGGGACTCGTCCAGACGGCAGGTACGACGATGAACGAAATCGTCGAGGGCGTGCGCAGCATCACGAGCGTGATTGCGGAAATTACCGTCGCTGCCAAGGAGCAGAGCACGGGGCTCGAGCAGGTGAATCAGGCGGTGTCGCATCTCGACAATGCGACGCAGCAGAACGCGGCGCTCGTCGAGCAGTCCGCGGCGGCCGCGACGTTGCTGCGCGAGCAGGCCGCGAGGCTCGCGCAGACGGTCGGCGAGTTCAAGCTCGAGGACCGCCGTGCGATGACGTTGCAGTCAGCCTGAGAAGGGGCGATACGGGTGCGTCCGGCGGCGGTGCCGACGGACGTTGCAATCAGATCGTGATCCTCAAGATCGGGAAGAACCTGCCCGGGACGACGCGCGATTCCTTTTCGCCGATTTTTTCAGCGCCGAGCGCCAGATAGAACGGAAGCGCATTGGGGTCCGCTTCGATCACGAAGCTTCTGATCCCTCTCGCGGCGCTTTCCCTGCGGACCTCTTGCCACAGTGCCCGGGCGATACCGCGGCCCATGTGGTCGGGATGGACGAACAGCCATCCGGGCGTCGGGCGATCCGATTCCGATGACGCCCTCACCCAGAACCCGATGATTGCTTCGCCGGATTCCGCAACGTATCCGATCGACCCGTCGATCGTCTCCGGCGCAATCGTGAGATCGCTCTGCCACAAGTCGAGCCAGTCCTGCGGATAGCCCCAGTGTGCCTTCGAAATGCGAGCCAGTCGCGTGAGTGCGTCCGCGTCCGCGGTACGGGCAGCGCGTACGGTGAATGCTTGGTGCATCTCGTCTCCCGTGATGGTCGACGCCTTCGTCGGGGTGTCGCCCGGCTCGCCTCGACTCAACGCCGGATTCGCGGGGCTTGCCGAGTCGAAGGAACGTCGCGCTCGACGCGGCTACGCGACCTGCGATGCATGCCCGGCGACGACGCGCCAGCCGGAGGATGATCGGCGCCAGAGCCGAGTATAGGCAAACGTGCCGTCGAACGCCGTGCCGTCGAAATGGCCGGTGAGTATCGCCTTCGTCGTGGTCAGGATCATCTCGTCGATCGCGCATGCGCGCGTTTCCTGCACATCGAGTCTGTCGAGGCGCAGCAGCTTCGCGCGATGGGTCGCCAGGTCGTCCTCCTTCGAGATGACCTGTCCGGTCGGAACGGTGAACACCAGGTCGTCGTCCAGCAACGCATCGAGCGCTGCGACATCGTTGGCCAGCATCGCGACACGAAGCGCGGCTTCGCTGGGTTCGATGGCTGTACGGATTGCATCCATTTCAGGGCCTCGCATCGTCTCTGAAGGTTTGTGGTTCAGCTCCTAGCGGCGAGCAACAGCAGCAACGAAGATACCGCACCGAAGGATACCGTCTACCGTGCGTTCGATAGCGATTGACGCCGAACGAGCATCACCACGCAGACGCCGATCGACGCGATGACGTTGACGGCCGGATAGAACGCGACCGCGACGCTCCACGTGCTCAACGCCAGCAACGCCAGCGCGTACTTGAACACGCACAGCCCGAAATACGCGAGGCTCTCGCTCCACGGATCGCGGATCGTCTTGCGGACGGTCGGGCCGAGGCCGGCCAGCTCGATCAGTGTGACCAGACAGATCGAGATCGTCGGGTCGTCGGTCAGCATCCACAGCGGAATGGCCGACAGGGCCGCGACCAGGAAAAGCCAGTCGATGCGTGTCCAGCCGCGTTCGCCGCGAAAGATGCTCGCCACCAGCGTCAGAAAGCAGGTAACGGCAATGGCTGCCGTGCACCACGCGGACGGCCCGGCACCCGCGACGAACTGGCCGGCAGCCGCGATCGCCGTGACGACCGACCACACGAGCCATGTGAACAGATGCGGACGAACCGTGCGCCGGTAGATTGCGAGCGCATACGGAATCGCCGCCAGCAAGGACACGGCCGTTCCGATCACGCCAAAGATCGAAGCGGCGCCCTGATCGACACTCATCATCGATGCACCCTCGTTCGCGCAGGCCGACCAGTATGTGGTCGGACGGGCCGGGGC
This sequence comes from Burkholderia sp. Ap-955, assembly GCF_011753045.1. Taxonomy (NCBI): domain Bacteria; kingdom Pseudomonadati; phylum Pseudomonadota; class Betaproteobacteria; order Burkholderiales; family Burkholderiaceae; genus Burkholderia; species Burkholderia sp. Ap-955. The sequence continues at coordinate 112,104 of NZ_VWWH01000014.1, read as the reverse complement.
GCAATGGCGTACCGGCCAGGTGTCGTCGCGGATGACACGTCGACTCTCATCGGAAAGCCGATGCGATCACACGCAAAACAAACGGCACCGGGATTGCGACGCGGCAGGAAAACCCACTGCACGACCGCGGAATGAATAGAAATAACCTCTTCAATGAGAAGAAAAACTGTTCTTTCGAATCTCATTTTGATGACCGACAGTTTGCCAACCGGACGACTGCGGCGATGCGCGGCGGTCATGGGCATCGGCCGTGCCCGCTGGGTCTTTCGTCGGGTCGAGTTCAGGTGGAGAACAACGCATAAACGCCTGGTCGTCAAAACGGAGTCTTGAATGAACCCAACTTCAGCAGAAAATCGTCAGCACGCGGACTGGAGACGTCTCGCGGTGCAAGTGGTCCCGAGAACGCTCGCGCATATCGGCGGCCGCGGCGTGCCGGCCCGAAGCGGCCGGACGTTCGCCGCGATCAATCCGGCGACGGAGGCCGTCATTGCGGAAGTCGCGTCGTGCGATGCACCGGACGTCGACGACGCAGTGCGTGCCGCGCGTCACGCGTTCGAATCCGGCGTCTGGTCACGTTGCGCACCGGCAGAGCGCAAGCGCGTGCTTTGCCGGCTTGGCGAACTCATCGCATCGCACGGTGCGGAGCTCGCGCTGCTCGACTCGCTCAACATGGGCAAGCGCGTGGCGGACGCGTTCAGCATCGACGTGCCGGCCGCGGGCGGCCTGTTCAGCTGGTACGGCGAAGCCGTCGACAAACTGCATGGCGAAGTCGCGTCGACGGACCCCGGCAACCTCGCGGTCGTCACGCGCGAACCGTTGGGCGTGGTGGGCGCCGTGGTGCCGTGGAATTTTCCGCTCGACATGGTCGCGTGGAAGGTCGCGCCGGCGCTGGCGGCCGGCAACAGCGTCGTGCTGAAGCCGGCGGAACAATCGCCGCTGTCGGCATTGCGTCTCGCGGAACTGGCGCTCGAGGCCGGCCTGCCGCCGGGCGTGCTGAACGTCGTGCCGGGCTACGGCGAGACGGCGGGGCGTGCGCTCGGGCTGCATCCCGACGTGGACGTGTTCGCCTTCACGGGATCAACGGCCGTCGGCAAGAAATTCCTCGAGTACGCCGCGCAGTCGAACATGAAGCAGGTGTGGCTCGAGTGCGGCGGCAAGAGCCCGAACCTGGTCTTCGACGATACGGACGATCTCGACCTGGCCGCACGCAAGGCGTGCTTCGGCATTTTCTTCAACCAGGGCGAGGTGTGTTCCGCCAACTCGCGGCTGCTGGTCCAGCGTTCGATTCACGATGCATTCGTTGACCGGCTGGTTGCGCATGCCGCCGCGTTCATGCCGGGTGATCCGCTCGATCCGGCGAGCGGGATGGGCGCCATCGTCGACGAGCAGCAGCATCGGCGCGTGCGCGAGTGGATCGCACGCGGCCGCGATAGCGCGACGCTCGCGATCGGTGGAGGCGCGCCGCGCGTCGACGGCAAGGGCTACTTCATCGAGCCGACGATCTTCATCGACGTGAAGCACGACGACGCCATCGCACGCGAGGAGATCTTCGGGCCGGTGCTGTCGGTGATGGCGTTCGACACCGAGGACGAGGCCGTCCGGCTCGCGAACGACTCGATCTATGGGCTGGCCGCGTCGCTCTGGACCGGCAGCCTGTCGCGTGCGCACCGTGTATCGGGGCGGCTGCGTGCCGGCACGGTGTCCGTCAACACGGTCGATGCGCTGAGCGCGCAGACGCCGTTCGGCGGGTTCCGCCAGTCGGGCTTCGGCCGCGATCTTTCGCTGCATGCGATCGACAAGTACACGGGCCTCAAGACGACCTGGATCAGTTACTGATTCGACGCGGCAGGCCGCACGCGGTTGCGCCGCGCAACACGACAACGCTTTTTATCCACAAAACGAACCGGAGACTCGCCCATGAATGCGCCCAACTTTCCGCATCGTACGACGCAAGACTATCAACGCAGCGACGCCGCGCATCACCTGCACGCATTCGTCGACCAGAAGGCGCTGAACGAGGAAGGCGCGCGCGTGATGGTGCGCGGCGAAGGTGTCCATCTATGGGACAACGACGGCAACCGCTACCTGGACGGCATGTCCGGGCTGTGGTGCACGAACGTCGGCTATGGGCGGCCGGAGCTGGTCGACGCCGCCGCGCGGCAGATGAAGGAACTGTCCTACTACAACATGTTCTTTCATACGACGCACCCATCGGTGATCGAACTGTCGGAGCGGCTGTTCGCGTTGCTCGGCAATCGCTTCAGTCACGTGGTGTATACCAATTCGGGATCCGAATCGAATGAAGTGCTGATTCGCACCGTGCGGCGGTTCTGGGACGTGATAGGCAAGCCGCAGAAGAAGGTACTGATCGGCCGCGTGAACGGCTATCACGGCTCGACGGTGGGGAGCGCGTCGCTGGGTGGCATGGCGTTCATGCATGAAATGGGCGACCTGCCGATTCCGAACATCACGCACGTGGACGAACCGTACTGGTACGCGAACGGCGGTGACCTGAGCCCCGAGGCATTCGGCAAGCAGGCGGCGCTGTCGCTCGAGCGCAAGATCCTGGAGATCGGTGCGGACCGCGTGGCCGCGTTCGTCGCGGAGCCGTTCCAGGGCGCGGGCGGGATGATTTTTCCGCCGGACGGCTACTGGCAGGAGATCGAGCGCATCTGCCGTCAGTATGACGTGCTGCTCTGCGCGGACGAGGTGATCGGCGGCTTCGGCCGCACCGGCGAGTGGTTCGCGCACCGTCACTTCGGCTTCGAACCGGACCTGATCTGCATGGCCAAGGGGCTGACCTCGGGCTACGTGCCGATGGGCGGGCTGATCATGAGCCGGCGCGTCGGCGATGCGCTGGTCGACAAGGGGGGCGTCTACGCGCACGGGCTGACCTATTCGGGGCACCCGGTCGCGGCCGCCGTCGCACTGGCCAACCTCGACGTGCTCGAGCGCGAAGGCCTCGTCGAGCGGACGAAGACGGATACCGGGCCGTACCTGCAGAAGGCGCTGCGCGATGCGTTCGGTAACCATCCGCTCGTCGGCGAAATCCAGGGCGTGGGCGCGGTCGGCGCGATCCAGTTCGCGAAGAACAAGGCGACGCGCGAGCGCTTTGCGAACGAGGCCGACCTGACCTGGCACAGCCGGACCGTCGGGTTCGAACTCGGCGCGATCGTGCGTTCGACGAACGGCCGACTGATCGTTGCACCGCCGCTGGTGATCGATCATGCGCAAATCGATGAACTGGTCGACACGATGCGCAAGGCCGTGGATGCCACCGCGCGTGAAGTGCTCGGGATCGACTGCTGACGAGGTGAGCGGCGCGCTTTCGTCCGATGAGCGTCGGGCGCAAGCGCGCCAAACCACAGGATCCGGTTCGGAGACGAGTCGACTGCGCGCGGCCACCGGAGTGGCAATCCGGCAGAGCGAAGACCGGGTATCGTGGGCGATGGTCGCAATAAAGCGATGTTCCGCCGGCTGCTTATTGATAAGGAATGCAAATGGTATAGTCGGCGGATCGAAGCGCGCACGCTTTGAGCCAGCCACGTATTCCTGGTCACCCTTCAATCCCCGAATCCACGAACATCACAACAGAAACAAGGAGACGAAATGAGTCAGGGCGAGTCCATTGCTCATCTCGAGGAAAGCACCATCCAGCCGATTCCGCTCACCGAGCGGCACGGCAGCGCGAAGGACCTGTTCACGATCTGGTTCGGGTCGAACATCATGATGCTGACGATCGTCACCGGATCGCTCGCGACCACGGTGTTCAAGCAGCCGTTCTGGTGGGCGGCGCTCGCCACGCTCGTCGGCAGCCTGATCGGCGCGGTCTTCATGGCGCTGCATTCCGCGCAGGGGCCGCAGCTCGGCGTGCCGCAGATGATCCAGACCCGCGGGCAGTTCGGGTCGTTCGGCGCGCTGCTCGTGGTCGGGCTGGTCGTCGTGATGTATGTGGGCTTCTTCGCATCGAACTGCGTGTTCGGCGGGCAGGCGCTGCACAGCCTGAGCACCGGCATTCCGCTCGATGCGGGCGTCGTGGTGATCGGCCTGATCAGCCTGCTCGGATCGATCTACGGCTACAAGCTGATCCACGCGTATGCGCGGCTTTTGAGCTGGTGCTCGGGCAGCGTGCTCGTGCTGGCGTTCGTGTGGATCATCTTCGTGCACGGATTGCCCGCCGATACATTCTCGAAGCATTCGCTGAACCTGTCGGGCTTCCTGGGCGCGATGTCGGTCGCCGCGCTGTGGCAGATCGCCTATGCGCCTTACGTGTCGGACTATTCGCGCTACCTGCCGCCCGATACCGGGCCGCGCACGGCGTTCTGGTCGAGTTACTGGGGCTGCGTGCTCGGCTCGTTCTTCCCGATGCTGCTCGGTTGCCTGGTGGGGCTCGCGACGCCCGACGGCAATGTCGTGAGCGGCCTCACGGGCCTCACGCAAGGGATCAGCGTGCTCGTGATCGTCGTGCTGTCGTTCGGCATCGCGGCCAGCAATGCGATGGAACTGTATTGCGGTGCGCTGTCGGCCATCACCGTGCTGCAGACGCTCTTCCCGTCGTGGTCGGGCAAGGCGCGTGCGCGGGCGATTACCGCGATCGTCCTGTGCGGCATCGCGCTCGCGATCGCGCTGTTCGGGCAGGACAATTTCCTCGCCGGCTACACGAACTTCATCCTGCTGCTGCTGTACGTGCTCGTTCCGTGGACCGCGATCAACCTCGTCGACTACTACCTCGTCTGTCACGGCGAGTACGACGTAGATTCGTTCTTCCGGCAGGACGGCGGCATCTACGGACGCTTCAATACGATCGCCGTTGGCTCGTATTTCATCGGTATCGTCGCGCAGGCGCCGTTCATGGCGACCGATCTCTATACGGGAGAGCTGGCGAGCCGGCTCGGCGGCGCGGACGTGTCGTGGATCGTCGGTTTGTCGCTGACGTCGCTCGTCTACTACGCGGGGTGCAAGCTGTTCTCGCGGCCGTTGCAGGGCGTCGCGTGAGCGTTTCCGTGCCGGCCGGGCATGCAGTGTTGAAGACAGCCCGCCGCATCATCCGCTCGCCACCCCCGGCTCCTCCGCCGCATGCACGTCCCGCCGGAACGCACCCGGGCTCGTGCCCGTCCATTTCCGGAATGCGCGATGAAACGCGCTCGGCTCGGTGAACCCGAGCTCGGCCGCGATCTCCGCGACACTGAGCGCATGCCCGCGCAGCAGCGACTGGGCCAACGCACCGCGCAGCTCGTCCTTGATTGCCGCGAAGCTTTGCCCTTCGCTGCGCAGACGCCGTCGCAGCGTCGCGGGCGTCGTGCCGAGGCGCACGGCCAGCGTATCGAAGTCGGGCCACTCCGCGGCCGGCAGCGTCTTCAGCTGCGCGCGCGTCTTCGCGACCCAGCCCGTATCGTGCCGGTAGCGGACCAGCAGGTTGCCGGGCGCGCCGCGCAGGAAGGTCTTCAGTGCCTGCTCGGAGCGGATCGTCGGCAGCGCGAGGTACGCGGCATTGAACGCAAGCCGGCTGTCGGGCCGGTCGAAATGCACGGGCACGCCGAAGAACTGGTGATAGTCGCTGCGCTGGTCGGGGCTCGGGCACGCGAAGTCGATGCGCTGCAGCGGGATGCGCCGGCCGATCAGCCAGCACGCGACACCGAGCAGGATCAGCCAGAACGTCCGGTACGCGAACGCCGGATAGGGCGCGCCCGTCTGTGTCAGCACGATCTGCGCCTGTCCATCGGCCACGACGAGCTCGCCATGCGGCTCGTCCAGCACCACGCGCAGGAACTGCAGCGCGCGCCGCAGCGCCTTGTCGAGCGTGCCGGCGTGCAGCACCGCATGGCACAGCAGCGTGAAGCTGCCGCGCCGCATCGGGCGCGCGGCGAGCCCGAAGAATTCGTCGTCGAGCGCACCGGCGATCGCGAGCCACAGCCGGCCGTACTGCTGCGGCGTGACGGGCTCGCGTACGACGGCCGGCAGGCCGGCGGCACGCAGCACGGCTTCCGTCGGAAGGCCTTGCCGGCGCAGGCACGCGAGCGCGTCGTCGACGAAATCCGGCGAAATCATCTGCGGCCCCATTTTCCTGCATCCTCCCAACATGGCAAAAGCGATCACGATTCTAGATTCTGTTTGTCATTGATTGCAATGTACGGGCTGTCTACTATCGAACTATCCCCGTCGCGCCCCTGGCTCGCCGGCGGCCATAACGCACAGGAGACACGCATGTCTGATGGAGCTACCGCCCGCGCGGTGCCGGCCTACGCCGACGCCGTGGCCCGGTTCAGTATCGAGACCGCCGCGCAGCAACTGCACGGCGACCTGGAGCGCGGCCTGAACGCGTGCGTGGAATGCTGCGACCGGTACGCATCGGCGGATGCGATCGCGCTCGACTGGATCGACGCCGGCGGGCAGCACCACCGCTACACGTTTGCGCAGATGAAGGCGCTGTCGGCGCGCGTCGCGAACCTGCTGGTCGCGCAGGGCGTGAAGCCGGGCGACGTGGTGGCAGGCCTGTTGCCGCGCACGCCGGAACTCGTCGCGACGATCCTCGGCACGTGGCGCGCGGGCGCCGTCTACCAGCCGCTGTTCACCGCATTCGGCCCGAAAGCGATCGAGCACCGGCTGCGCATGAGCGACGCGCGCCTGGTCGTGACCAACGTCGCGAATCGCGCGAAGCTCGACGAGATCGCCGGCTGCCCGCGCGTTGCGACGGTGCGCGAGCCGGGCGAGACACTGCCCGAAAACGACATCGATTTCCGCGCGGCGCTCGACGCGCAGTCCGACTCGTTCGAGCCGGTGCTGCGCAAGGGCACGGACCTGTTCATGATGATGTCGACGTCGGGCACGACGGGTTTGCCGAAGGGCGTGCCGGTGCCGCTGCGCGCGCTGCTCGCGTTCGGTGCGTACATGCGCGAGGCGGTGGACCTGCGTGCCGGCGACCGGTTCTGGAACATCGCCGATCCGGGCTGGGCGTACGGCCTCTATTACGCGATCACGGGCCCGCTGCTGCTCGGCCACGCGACGACGCTCTACGAGGGCGGTTTCACGGTCGACAGCACGTACGACGTGATCGAACGGCTCGGGATCACGAGCCTCGCCGGCTCGCCGACGGCGTACCGGATGCTGATGGCGGCCGGGACGGAAGCGGCGGCGCGTCTGAAGGGCAAGCTGCGCGTGGTCAGCAGCGCGGGCGAACCGCTGAATCCGGAAGTCGTGCGCTGGTTCGACGCGGCGCTCGGCGCGCCGATCTACGATCACTACGGCCAGACCGAACTCGGGATGGTCGTGAACAACCACCATGGCCTCGCGCATGTGGTCCACGCCGGTTCGGCCGGCTTTGCGATGCCCGGCTACCGCGTCGCGGTGCTCGACGACGCGAGCCGCGAGCTCGGCCCCGGCGAGCCGGGCAACCTCGCGATCGACATCGCACGCTCGCCGCTACTGTGGTTCCACGGCTACTGGCGGCAGGACACGCCGGCGATCGCGGGCGGCTATTACCGGACCGGCGACAACGTCGAGCTGGAGCCGGACGGCACCGTGAGCTTCATCGGCCGCGCGGACGACGTGATCACGTCGTCCGGCTACCGGATCGGCCCGTTCGACGTGGAAAGCGCGCTGATCGAGCATCCGGCCGTGAGCGAAGCCGCCGTCATCGGCGTACCCGACGCGGAGCGCACGGAGATCGTCAAGGCGTTCGTCGTGCTGTCGAAAGACTATGACGGCACGCCGGCGCTGGCCGAGGAATTGAGCCAGCACGTGAAGCGGCGGCTGTCCGCTCACGCCTATCCACGCGCGATCGACTTCGTCGACGCGCTGCCGAAAACCCCGAGCGGCAAGATCCAGCGCTTCGTGTTGCGCAAGATGGAAGCCGAGAAGGCCGCTCAACCCTGAACACAACCTGTACGGACTGCGAATGGATATCAAGGATCGCGTTTTTCTGATTACGGGCGCCGGTTCCGGCCTCGGCGCCGCGGTGGCGCGCATGGTGGTCGCGGAAGGCGGCAAGGCCGTGCTGCTGGACGTCAACGAAGAAGCAGGTGCGGGCCTCGCGCACGAGCTTGGCGCGGCTGCACGCTTCGTGAAGACCGACGTGACGAGCGAAGCCGACGGCCAGGCGGCCGTTGCCGCCGCGCGTGACGCGTTCGGCCGCATCGACGCGCTCGTCAACTGCGCAGGCGTCGCGCCGGGCGAGAAGGTGGTGGGCCGAGATGGCCCGCACTCGCTCGACCGCTTCGCACGCGCGGTGTCGATCAATCTGGTCGGCACGTTCAACATGATCCGGCTGGCTGCCAACGCGATGTCGACGCAGGACGCCAATGCGGAAGGCGAGCGCGGCGTGATCGTCAACACGGCGTCGGTCGCGGCGTTCGACGGGCAGATCGGGCAGGCCGCGTATGCGGCATCGAAGAGCGGCGTGGTCGGCATGACGCTGCCGATCGCGCGCGAGCTCGCGCGGTTCGGCATTCGCGTGGTGACGGTCGCGCCGGGCATCTTCGCGACGCCGATGATGGCCGGCATGCCGCAGGACGTGCAGGATGCGCTCGGCAAGAGCGTGCCGTTCCCGCCGCGGCTCGGCCGCCCGGAAGAATTTGCGGCGCTGGTGCGCCACATCGCCGAGAACACGATGCTGAACGGCGAAGTCATCCGTCTCGATGGCGCGTTGCGCATGGCACCGCGCTGACACTGGAGGAAGCGAATCATGACGACTCAGGATCCGATCGTAATCGTTGGAATGGCGCGTACGCCGATGGGTGGTTTTCAGGGCGACCTGGCGGCTGCCAGCGCGAGCGACCTCGGCGCGGTGGCGATTCGCGCGGCGCTCGAGCGCGCGAACGTGCCGGCCGAGCGCATCGATGAAATCGTGTTCGGCTGCGTGCTGCCGGCGGGCCAGGGCCAGGCGCCGGCGCGGCAGGCCGCGCTGAAGGCCGGGCTGCCGCTCGCCGCGGGCGCGACCACGGTCAACAAGATGTGCGGCTCGGGGATGAAGGCCGCGATGTTCGCGCACGACCTGCTGCTGGCGGGCTCGGCAGGCGTGGCCGTCGCGGGCGGGATGGAGAGCATGACGAATGCGCCGTACCTGCTGCCGAAGGCGAGGGCGGGGATGCGCATGGGTCACGGGCAGGTGCTCGATCACATGTTCCTCGACGGGCTCGAGGACGCGTACGAGAAGGGCCGCCTGATGGGCACGTTCGCCGAGGATTGCGCGCAGGCGTACCAGTTCACGCGCGAGGCGCAGGATGCGTTCGCGATCGCATCGCTGACGCGCGCGCAACGGGCGATCGCCGACGGGCATTTCGTGTCGGAAATTGCGCCGGTGACCGTGAAGGCCGGCAAGACAGAAACGGTCGTGTCGATCGACGAACAGCCGGGCAAGGCGAAGCTCGACAAGATCCCGACGCTGAAGGCTGCGTTCCGCGATGGCGGCACGGTGACGGCCGCGAATGCGTCGTCGATCTCGGACGGCGCGGCCGCGCTCGTGATGATGCGCCGCTCGGAAGCCGAGCGCCTCGGCCTCACGCCGAAGGCCGTGATCGTCGGGCATTCGACCTACGCGGACAAGCCGGGCCTGTTCGCGACCGCGCCGATCGGCGCGCTGCGCAAGCTGTCGGAGAAAACCGGCTGGAACCTGCGCGACGTCGACCTGTTCGAGATCAACGAAGCGTTCGCGGTCGTGCCGATGGCCGCGATGCGCGATCTCGACCTGCCGCACGAGAAGGTCAACGTGCATGGCGGCGCGTGCGCGCTTGGGCATCCGATCGGTGCATCGGGTGCGCGCGTGATGGTGACGCTGCTGGCCGCGCTCGAAACCTATCGGATGAAACGCGGCGTCGCATCGCTGTGTATCGGCGGCGGCGAGGCAACGGCCATCGCGATCGAGCGCATCGTGTAACGCATCACGCAGTACATCACGCGTAGTCGGCAAGTGGCGACGCGTACGACGGGTATCGCACGGGAATTACCGGTGCGATACCCGTTTTGCTTATGGCGGATCGCGTGGTCCCGCTACGCCTTCGCGCGCGGCGACACCGCCCCGCACGCACGAAGCACGAGCTGCACGACCTGTTCGGTCTGCTCGTCGTACGCCTTCTGCGTGAACGTCCGCTTGCCGCTCAGCGCGCGGACCTGTGCATCGAAATCCGCGTAGTGCTGCGTGGTTGCCCAGATCAGGTACATCAGCGCATGCGCGTCGATCGGCGCGAGCAGCCCGCGCGCGATCCAGCCGTCGATGACCTTCACGCGCGTATCGAACCACGGCTTCACGCGTTCCGACAGGATGTCCTGCATGTGCTCCGCACCGTGGATGATCTCGTTGGCCCAGACCTTCGAGCCGAGCGGGCGCCGCCGCGACAGCGCCATCTTCGCGCGCACGTAGGCACCGATCGCTTCGACGGGATCGTCGTCGGCCTCGAACGAACCGGCCGCGCGATGCCAGTCCTCGAACAGGTCGTCGAGCACGCGGCGGTACAACGCAAGCTTCGTCGGGAAGTAGTAATGCAGGTTGGCTTTCGGCAGGCCGGCGCGCTCCGCGATCATCGCGGTGCTTGCACCGTCGAGCCCGCGTTCCGCGAACACGGCCTCCGCGCAGGCGAGCAGATGCGCTTCGTTGGACTCGCGGATGTGCGCCTTGCGTCGCCGCAAAGGCGCGGGCGTTTCGTCGCTGTCGGTGGCTTCGGTTGCCGCCTCGTCATGTCTCATCGTTGCCCTCGCGCGGCGGGCGTGCCGCGTTGGGCTTCATTCTAGCCGCTGATTCGCATCGAACGCACGCGTGCTGATCTCGTGCATCCGTCGCCATGCTGCGTTGCGATGGCACGTTTCTCGCTCCATTCATTCACGCAAGAAAGAGATTGATTTGGTGATTTTGATCGTCTAAAACCTGTCCAATCGGACAGGATTCGACGAGCGGCGGAAACCTGTCAACCCGATTCGTCGGACGATCTTCGCGAACGACCGGGGCATGCACCGCGCTTGGGCGGCATTGCCCCAAAACAGGCATGACACGCACCGGCACAGACCGGGCTGACGACATCACCGACCCCACAGGAGCGATACGAATGAACGCGGTATCGGAAACAGTGAAGCGGGCAGCTTTCGACACGTCGATCAAGGTCGACGGCAAGCGGTTGTGGGACAGCCTGATGGAAGTCGCGAAGATTGGCGCGACGCCGAAGGGCGGCGTGTGCCGCCTTGCGCTGACCGATCTCGACAAGGCCGGCCGCGACCTGATCGTCGGCTGGGCGAAGGCCGCCGGCTGCACGGTGACGGTCGATACGATGGGCAACGTGTTCATGCGCCGCGCGGGCCGCGTGGCCGATGCGGCGCCGGTCGTCACGGGCTCGCACGCGGATTCGCAGCCGACGGGCGGCCGCTTCGACGGCATCTACGGCGTGCTCGGCGGCCTCGAGGTGATTCGCAGTCTCAACGATCACGGCATCGAGACCGAGCATCCGGTCGAGGTCGTGATCTGGACCAACGAGGAAGGCTCGCGCTTCGCACCGGCGATGGTAGCGTCGGGCGTGTTCGCGGGGGTGTTTTCGCTCGAATACGGACTGTCGCGCAAGGACGTGGACGGCAAGACGATCGGCGAGGAGCTGGCGCGCATCGGCTACGCGGGTGACGTGCCGTGCGGCGGACGCAAGCTGCACGCGGCGTTCGAACTGCATATCGAACAGGGACCGATTCTCGAAGCGGAATGCAAGACGATCGGCGTCGTAACCGATGCGCAGGGGCAGCGCTGGTACGAGATCACGTTCACCGGCCAGGAAGCGCACGCGGGGCCGACGCCAATGCCGCGGCGGCGCGACGCGCTGCTCGGCGCATCGCGCGTGGTCGATCTCGTCAACCGGATCGGCCTCGATCATGCGCCGTTCGGCTGCGCGACGGTCGGCATGATGCAGGTCTACCCGAACTCGCGCAACGTGATTCCGGGCCGCGTGTTCTTCACCGTCGATTTCCGTCATCCGGACGACGCAGTGCTCGCGAAGATGGATGCCGCATTGCGCGACGGCGTGGCGCGCATCGCGGGCGAGATCGGGCTCGAGACCGATCTCGAGCAGATTTTCTATTACAAGCCGGTCGCGTTCGACGCGGCCTGTGTGGAAGCGGTGCGCAGCGCGGCCGACCGCTTCGGCTTCTCGCATCGCGACATCGTGTCCGGTGCCGGACACGACGCGTGCTACCTCGCGCAGGTCGCACCGACGTCGATGGTGTTCGTGCCGTGTGTCGACGGCATCAGCCACAACGAGATCGAGGACGCGACGCCCGCCTGGATCGAGGCCGGCGCGAACGTGCTGCTGCACGCGATGCTGTCGCGCGCATGCGAGCCGGTTTCATGACGCCGCGACCGTAGCCGCCGGCAGGCTGCTCGACGCCCGATAGCCTGACCGTAGGACGCCTAACAACGACCGCCCCGACTGTGCATTCGCAGCCGGCGGGGACGGCTTTGTCTCCACCCAGTCGAAGGAACGCGTATGACCACCAAGCCAACCGGCGATATCGCCGCGCATCGCCTGTCGTCCACGCAACTCTCGTGCGAATTCGCCGACATCGCGCCGCTGCTCGATCCGACTGCCGCGGCGGCGGCGGCCAGCCGCTGCCACTACTGCTACGACGCGCCGTGCGTGCAGGCCTGCCCGACGCAGATCGACATCCCGAGCTTCATCCGCAAGATCGGCAACGGCAACCTGAAGGGCGCCGCGACCGACATCCTGTCGGCGAATCCGCTCGGCGGGATGTGCGCACGCGTGTGTCCGACCGAGATCCTGTGCGAAGGCGCGTGCGTGCGCAACCACCAGGATGCGCAGCCCGTCGCGATCGGCGCGCTGCAGCGGCATGCAACGGATTGGGCGATGGAGACCGGCGCGGTGCGCTTCACGCGCGCGCCGGACACGGGCCGCCAGATCGCGGTGGTCGGCGCGGGGCCGGCCGGGCTCGCGTGCGCGCACCGGCTCGCGCTCGCCGGGCACCGCGTCACGCTGTTCGACGCGCGCCCGAAGGGTGGCGGCCTCAACGAATACGGGATCGCCGCATACAAGACCGTCGACGATTTCGCGCAGCGTGAAGTCGAGTGGCTGCTGTCGGTGGGCGGCATCACGTTGCAAACCGGCGTCGCGCTGGGCCGCGACATCACGCTCGACGCGCTGCGCGAGCAGCACGACGCGGTGTTTCTCGCGATTGGGCTCGGCGGCGTGCGGGCGCTTGCGATCGATGGCGAGCAACTGAACGGCGTGATGAACGCGGTCGATTTCATCGTGCAGGTGCGGCAGGCCGATGCGCTGGAGAACGTGCCGGTCGGGCGGCGCGTGGTCGTGATCGGCGGCGGCAATACGGCCATCGATGCAGCGGTGCAGAGCCGCAAGCTCGGCGCCGAGCGCGTGACGATGGTGTACCGGCGCGGCGTGGATGCGATGAGCGCGACGTGGGCCGAGCGCGAGTTCGCGCAGAAGAGCGGCGTCACGCTCGTCACGCATGCGAAGCCGGTGCGCATGGCAGGGGAGAACGGGCAGGTGACGGGTGTCGAGTTCGAGGCGGCATCGGGCGAGCGTTTCACCGTCGATGGGGACATGGTGCTGAAGGCGATCGGCCAGACGCTGGTGCCGGACGCCATCGACGCCGCGCTGCTGACGGCGGACGGCGCCCGCATCGCGGTGGACGCCGACGGCCGCACCGCATGGCCCGACGTGTGGGCCGGCGGCGACTGCGCGGCGACGGGCGGCGTCGACCTCACGGTGCAGGCCGTGCAGGACGGCAAGCGCGCGGCCGCGTCGATCGACGCAACGCTCGCGCAGCGCGACGCGAAGGCCGCGTGACCGCACCACGCGCGTCACGCACCACGAGCACAACCAACACGACCCCACTCTCACGGAGCCGACCATGGCCGACCTTCGCTGCACCATCGCTGGCATCACTTCGCCGAACCCCTTCTGGCTGGCGTCCGCGCCGCCGACCGACAAGGCCTACAACGTGAACCGCGCGTTCGAGGCGGGCTGGGGCGGTGTCGTCTGGAAGACGCTCGGGCTCGATCCGCACGTCGTCAACGTCAGTTCGCGCTATGGCGCGGTGCAGTGGAACGGCCAGCGCATCGCGGGGCTGAACAACATCGAGCTGATCACCGACCGTCCGCTCGACGTGAACCTGAGAGAGATCGCGCAGGTGAAGCGCGACTGGCCGGACCGCGCGCTGATCGTGTCGCTGATGGTGCCGTGCAACGAGCGGGACTGGAAATGGATCCTGCCGCTCGTCGAGGATACGGGCGCCGACGCGGTCGAGCTGAACTTCGGCTGTCCGCACGGGATGAGCGAGCGCGGGATGGGCGCGGCGGTCGGGCAGGTCCCCGAATATGTGGAGATGGTCACGCGCTGGGTGAAGGAAGGCACGAAGCTGCCGTGTCTCGTGAAGCTCACGCCGAACATCAGCGACATCCGGATGGGGTCGCGCGCCGCGTACAAGGGCGGTGCGGACGGCGTGTCGCTGATCAACACGATCAACTCGATCGTCGCGGTCGATCTCGACCATATGGCACCGATGCCGATGGTCGACGGCAAGGGCACGCACGGCGGCTATTGCGGCCCGGCGGTCAAGCCGATCGCATTGAACATGGTGGCGGAGATCGCGCGAGACCCGGAAACGCCGAACCTGCCGATCTCGGGCATCGGCGGCATCTCGTCATGGCGCGACGCGGCAGAGTTCATGGTGCTCGGCGCCGGCAGCGTGCAGGTGTGCACCGCCGCGATGCATTACGGATTCCGGATCGTGTCGGACCTCGCCGACGGGTTGTCGAACTGGATGGACGAAAAGGGCTACGCGACGCTCGACGACATCCGCGGCCGCGCGGTGCCGAACGTGACCGACTGGAAATACCTGAACCTGAAGTACGACATCAAGGCGCGCATCGACCAGGACCGCTGCATCCAGTGCGGGCTGTGCCATATCGCGTGCGAGGACACGTCGCACCAGGCGATCACGGCGACGAAGGACGGCGTGCGCCACTTCGAAGTGGTGGACTCGGAGTGCGTCGGGTGCAATCTTTGCATGCATGTGTGTCCGGTCGAGCAATGCATCACGATGGAGCGTGTCGATTCGGGCGACTACGCGAACTGGACCACGCATCCGAACAATCCGGCGAGCGCGGAGGCGGGGGCGAGTGCAGGCGCGGGGGCATCCGAGAAGCACGCGAAGAAGGCTGCTTGACGGCGTCCGGCGAGGCAGGTCATCCTGCATCGCCGCCTTTCGTTCCACCCGGGCCGGCATCGGACGATGCCGGCGCTGACGTTTTCGTGGAGTGAGTCAGATGAATCACGCAGCGAATCCCGCCGATCCCGATAGCGCCGCGGCGCAGGGCGGCAGCCTGTACAACGACGACCTCGCGCCGACGACGCCGGCGCAGCGCACGTGGAAGTGGTATCACTTCGCGGCGCTATGGGTCGGGATGGTGATGAACATCGCGTCGTACATGCTCGCGGCCGGGTTGATCCAGGAAGGCATGTCGCCGTGGCAGGCGGTGATGACCGTGCTGCTCGGCAACCTGATCGTGCTCGTGCCGATGCTGCTGATCGGCCATGCGGGCGCGAAGCACGGGATTCCTTACGCGGTGCTCGTGCGCGCGTCGTTCGGCACGCAGGGCGCGAAGCTGCCGGCGCTGTTGCGGGCGATCGTCGCGTGCGGCTGGTACGGGATCCAGACCTGGCTCGGCGGCAGCGCGATCTATACGCTGCTGAACATCCTGACCGGCAACGCACTGCATGGCGCGGCGCTGCCGGTCATCGGCATCGGGTTCGGGCAGCTCGCGTGCTTCCTCGTGTTCTGGGCGCTGCAGATCTACTTCATCTGGCACGGCACCGATTCGATCCGCTGGCTCGAGAGCTGGTCCGCGCCGATCAAGGTCGTGATGTGCGTGGCGCTCGTGTGGTGGGCGACGTCGAAGGCGGGCGGCTTCGGCACGATGCTGTCGGCGCCGTCGCAGTTCGCCGCGGGCGGCAAGAAGGCCGGGCTGTTCTGGGCGACCTTCTGGCCGGGACTCACCGCGATGGTCGGCTTCTGGGCGACGCTCGCGCTGAATATTCCCGACTTCACGCGCTTCGCGCATTCGCAGCGCGACCAGATGATTGGGCAGTCGATCGGGCTACCGTTGCCGATGGCGCTGCTGTCGGTGGTATCGGTCGTCGTGACGTCGGCGACCGTCGTGATCTACGGCAACGCGATCTGGGATCCGATCGACCTGACGAGCCGGATGACGGGCATCGGCGTGGGTATCGCACTCGTGATCCTCACGCTCGACACGATGTGCTGCAACCTCGCCGCGAATCTCGTCGGCCCGGCCTACGACTTCTCGAGCCTGTGGCCGAAGGCGATCTCGTACCGCACGGGCGGGATGATCACCGCGACGATCGCGATCGTGATGATGCCGTGGAAGATCCTCGCGACGACGGACGGCTACATCTTCACCTGGCTCGTCGGCTATTCGGCGCTGCTCGGGCCCGTGGCGGGGATCCTGATGGTCGACTACTTCCTGATCCGCGGCACGCGCCTCGACACGCGCGCGCTGTTCGACGAGCGCGGCGGCTTCAGCTACGCGCGCGGCTGGAACCCGGCCGCGCTGGCCGCGCTCGCCGTCGGCGTGCTGCCGAACCTGCCCGGCTTCCTGCATACGGCTTTTCCGGCATCGTTTCCGAACGTGCCGGCGTTCTTCAACACGCTTTACACGTACGCGTGGTTCGTCGGCCTCGTGCTGGCGTCGTGCGTGTACGGCACCTGGATGAAGTGGCGCGCCGGACAGCACGCGCAGATCGCGAGCGCTTGATGCGGCACCCGACAGTCAACGAGGAGGCAACCCCATGGCAATCCTGATTCGCGGCGGCACCGTGGTCGATGCGGACCGCTCCTATCGCGCGGACGTGCTCTGCGCAGCCCCGGAGGACGGCGGCACGATCCTGCAGATCGCCGAGCAGATCGACGCACCGGCCGGCGCGACCGTCGTCGATGCGCACGACCAGTACGTGATGCCGGGCGGCATCGATCCGCATACGCACATGGAACTACCGTTCATGGGCACGACCGCGAGCGACGACTTCTACTCGGGTACGGCCGCCGGGCTCGCGGGCGGCACGACGAGCATCATCGACTTCGTGATCCCGAGCCCGAAGCAGCCGTTGATGGATGCGTTCCACGCATGGCGAGGCTGGGCCGAGAAGGCCGCGGCCGACTACGGCTTCCACGTGGCCGTGACGTGGTGGGACGAGAGCGTGCACCGCGACATGGGCACACTCGTGCGCGAACACGGCGTGTCGAGCTTCAAGCACTTCATGGCGTACAAGAACGCGATCATGGCCGACGACGAGGTGCTCGTGAACAGCTTCTCGCGTTCACTCGAACTCGGCGCGCTGCCGACCGTGCACGCGGAGAACGGCGAGCTCGTGTTCCAGTTGCAGAAGGCGCTGCTCGCGCGCGGGATGACAGGGCCGGAGGCGCATCCGCTGTCGCGGCCGCCGGAGGTCGAGGGCGAAGCCGCGAACCGCGCGATCCGCATTGCGCAGGTGCTCGGCGTGCCGGTGTATATCGTGCATGTGTCCGCGAAGGACGCGGTCGATGCGATCACCAAAGCGCGCAGCGAAGGGCTGCGCGTGTTCGGCGAGGTGCTGCCGGGCCACCTGGTGATCGACGAGGCCGTCTATCGCGATCCGGATTGGACGCGTGCGGCCGCGCACGTGATGAGCCCGCCGTTCCGCTCGGCCGAGCATCGCGAGGCGCTGTGGCGCGGGCTGCAGGCGGGGCAGCTACATACGACGGCAACCGACCACTGCGTGTTCTGCGCATCGCAGAAGGCGATGGGCCGCGACGACTTCACGAAGATCCCGAACGGCTGCGGCGGTGTCGAGGATCGCATGTCGGTGCTGTGGCATCACGGCGTGAATCACGGCCGCATCACGCCGAACGAGTTCGTGCGGATCACGTCGACGAACGCCGCGCAGATCTTCAACCTGTATCCGCGCAAGGGCGCCGTGCAGGTGGGCGCCGATGCCGACCTCGTCGTGTGGGACCCGGCCGCGACCAGGACGATCTCGGTGAAGACCCATCACCAGCAGGTCGACTTCAACGTGTTCGAAGGCATGACGGTGCAGGGCGTCGCGACGCACACGCTCACGCGCGGCGCACTCGCTTGGGCCGACGGCGATCTGCGGGCCGTGCGCGGCGCGGGCCGCTATCTGAAGCGCCCGCCGGCGGCCAGTTACTACGAGGCCGCGCGGATCGCGAACCGGTTGCGTGAACCGCATCCGGTCGAACGCGCCGGTTGAGCGTTGCGTGTCGCGCGGGGCGTGTCGGTTCGAACGGCACGCCCCGCGCATGTTCGAGCGTGCGTTTCCATTCGTGCCGGCACCGCTCCTGCCTCCTCCCCGCGTCACGCCAATTCTCTCAGTATTTGGGACGAATGGAGCGTGATCCCGCCTCTCCGATCGCCCGGTACATAGAAGAACTTAGCAAGTTGACGCAACCCGCGACGTCGCGCAAATGCGACCATTTTGTTTGCGTTGTCGGCGTGCATGCCCGCGAGTAATATCCACCGACGGCGTTGCGCAGGCGTGCCGGGCCGCCCGCCGAACAATCCAACAACATTGAGAGCAAGGAGTACGAGGTGGATATTCTGCGCAGTCTCCTGGGTATGCTGTTCCTGCTGCTGGTTGCCTATCTGCTGTCGAACAACCGGCGCGCGGTAAGCGGCCGGACCATGATCGCCGCGCTGTGCACGCAGCTGGCGATCGGCGCGCTGGTGCTGTTCGTGCCGGCGGGCCGCGCAGCGCTGGCGGGCGCCGCGAACGGTGTCAATCGCGTGCTCGACATGGGCAATCACGGCATCGCGTTCGTATTCGGCGGGCTCGTCGACAGCCGGATGTTCCAGCTGTTCGGCGACGGCGGGTTCGTGTTCGGCCTGCGCGTGCTGCCGATGATCATCTTCGTGACCGCGCTGATCGCGGTGCTGTACTACATCGGCGTGATGAAGTGGATCGTCGCGATCCTCGGCGCGGCGCTGGCGAAAGTGCTCGGCGTGAGCCGCATCGAGGCGTGCTCGGCGGTCGCGACGATCTTTCTCGGGCAAAGCGAGATGCCCGCGCTCGTGAAGCCGTTCGTGCGGAACATGACGAGCGCCGAGATCTTCACGGTGATGGCGAGCGGCATGGCGTCGGTCGCGGGTTCGGTGCTGGTCGGCTACGCCGGCCTCGGCGTGCGGATGGAATACCTGCTCGCCGCGTCGTTCATGGCGGTGCCGGGCGGGCTGCTGTTCGGCAAGCTGCTGTATCCGACGGTCGAGCCGAGCCGCGTCGTGGTCGACGGGCTCGACTTCGACGACAAGCGGGCCGCCAATGTGATCGAGGCGGCGGCGTCCGGCGCGTCGGTCGGGCTGCGGATCGCGATCAACGTCGGCGCGATGCTGATCGCGTTCGTGGGGCTCATCGCGCTGATGAACCTGATCGTCGGCGGCGTGGCCGCGTTCGCGGGCTTTCCGCAGATCACGCTGGTCGGTATCATCGGCCACCTGTTCGCGCCGCTCGCGTGGATCATCGGCGTGCCGTGGCACGACGCGGCGCTGGCCGGCAACTTCATCGGCGAGAAACTGATCTTCAACGAGTTCGTCGCGTATGGCGACCTGTCGCCTTACCTGA
The DNA here is from genome assembly GCF_011753045.1 of Burkholderia sp. Ap-955. Lineage (NCBI taxonomy): Bacteria > Pseudomonadati > Pseudomonadota > Betaproteobacteria > Burkholderiales > Burkholderiaceae > Burkholderia > Burkholderia sp. Ap-955. The sequence goes on along the minus strand of NZ_VWWH01000014.1, from coordinate 92,470 downwards.
AGGGCGGCGAGCACGTCGCGGCCGCCGGCCTGCAGGTGCTCGACCCGAAGACGCTCGCGATCGTGTCGTTCGCGCTGTGCGGTTTCGCGAACTTCTCGTCGATCGCGATTCTCGCGGGCGGCTTCAGCGCGGTCGCGCCCGAGCGTCGCTCGGAAGTCGCGCGGCACGGCCTGCGCGCATTGACGGCCGCGACGCTGTCGAACCTGATGAGCGCCGCGATTGCCGGCCTGTTCTTTTCCCTGCATTGAGCCCGCAGCGGCCATCGACCGATCGAGGAGAGGCAACGATGTTCTTACCGCAGGAATTCATTCGCCGGAAGCGCAACCGGCAGCCGCTCGATCGCGACGAGATCGCCGCGTTCGTGCGCGGCGTGACCGACGGCAGCGTGACCGAGGGCCAGGTGGCCGCGTTTGCGATGGCCGTGTATTTCAACGACCTGAGCACCGACGAGCGCGTTGCGCTGACACTCGCGCAGCGCGACTCGGGCGACGTGCTCGACTGGCGCGCGCTCGAGCTCGACGGGCCGGTGATCGACAAGCATTCGACCGGTGGCGTCGGCGATGTCGTGTCGCTGATGCTCGGGCCGATGGTGGCCGCGTGCGGCGGCTATGTACCGATGATCTCGGGGCGCGGGCTCGGCCATACCGGCGGCACGCTCGACAAGCTCAGCGCGATTCCAGGCTACGACGTCACGCCCGATACGGACGCGTTTCGCCGTACCGTGCGCGACGTCGGCGTCGCGATCATCGGGCAGACCGCGCGGCTGGCGCCGGCCGACATGCGCATCTATGCGATTCGCGACGTGACGGCGACCGTCGAGTCGGTCGCGATGATCACCGCGTCGATCCTGTCGAAGAAGCTCGCGGCCGGGCTCGACGGGCTCGTGATGGACGTCAAGGTCGGCTCCGGCGCGTTCATGCCGACCGCCGAGCAATCGGCGGAACTGGCGCGCAGCATCGTCGACGTCGGCAACGGCGCCGGCATGAAGACGACCGCGATCCTCACCGACATGAACCAGTCGCTCGCGCCGTGCGCGGGTAATGCGCTCGAAGTGGTGTGCGCGATCGACTACCTGACGGGCAAGTCGCGTCCGGCGCGCCTGCATGAGGTCACGATGGCGCTGTCGGCGGAGCTGCTCGTCACCGGCGGGCTGGCATGCGACGTCGCAGCGGCGCGCGCGAAGTTGCAGCAGGCGCTCGATACGGGTGCGGCAGCGGAACGCTTCGCGAGAATGGTCACGGCGCTCGGCGGCCCCGCGGACCTGATCGACGCACCTGCGCGTCATCTGGCGCGGGCGGAGGTGATCGTGCCGGTACCGTCGCGCGAGAGCGGCGTGGTGCAGCGGGTCGATTGCCGCGCGCTCGGGCTCGCGGTCGTCGCGCTCGGCGGCGGCCGCACGCGCGCGGCGGATGCGATCGACTACAGTGTCGGCCTGACGGCGCTCGCGGAGATCGGGCAGCGTGTCGAGGCCGGCCAGCCGCTCGGTTACGTGCATGCCCGCGACGCCGCAACAGCCGCGCACGCGGTGGACACGATCCAGCGCAGCTACGTGCTGGGCGAGACGGGCGACGCGCCGCCGACCATTTATCAGCAGATCGGCTGACTGCTCGCCGGTGCGGGCACAGGCGATCACTTCACGTCACGGGGGTATCGCGACGGTCGGGGTTTGGCCGCGCCGATACCTCCCCGCACACAATCGAGGGTATGACGAGATGGAACGAAACGAACTGATCGAGGCGGCGAAGGCGGCGCGCGAACGCGCGTATGCGCCGTATTCGCGCTTCAAGGTCGGCGCGGCGCTGCAGGCGCGCGACGGGACGGTTTTTCACGGCTGCAACGTCGAGAACGCGTCCTACGGGCTCTGCAATTGTGCGGAGCGCACGGCGATGTTTTCGGCCATTGCCGCCGGTTATCGTCCGGGGGATTTCACGCGGCTCGCGGTGGTGGGCGACACGGACGGTCCGATCGCGCCGTGCGGCGCGTGCCGCCAGGTGATCATCGAGATCGGCACGCCCGATATCGAAGTGATCCTGGCCAACCTGAAAGGGGCCGTCGAGGTCACGACGGCCCATGCACTGCTGCCGGGCGCGTTCCGGTTGTAACGGCGCGCGCGACTCACGCCACGCGCCGCCCGCATCACGCGCCGTCGCGCGCGTCGCGGATCGGGATCACCGTGCGCGCGCCGCATTGGCGCAGCAGGTCGCGCAGCTCGTTGATGACCGGAAACACCTCGTGGTTCCAGTCGGCGCCTTGGGCGTCGTGCGCTTCCTGCTCGCGCTCGACGATCCAGCGATCCTCGCGGAAGATGCGTTCGGTGAACCAGACGAGCAGCGGCCACGCGAGATCGAGCGCGAACGGGATGCCGGGCTTGTGGATCGACAGCAGTCCGAACGTGCGGTTGGTACGCTGCTCGGCGTCGAGCGGCACGTAGACGATCCACAGGTCCATCACGAGCGTGCCTTCGCTCGAGCGGATCTGCAGCGTCTGGTACGGGTAGCCGGTGCGCACCGTCATCACGCTCTTGTCGGACTGGTCGGCCGGCTTCTTGCTGGCGCCGAACACCAGCGCTTCGCCCACCGGCTGCTTGCCTTCCATCCGCGCGAACGTGTAGTCGACCTCGACCCAGTCGTCGCCGCGGCGCCGGCCTACCGAGCGCGCGCGCATCTGCCCCATCTGCTTGCGATGCAGGAACTGATGGTTCATGTCCATCAGGTTCTCGTGCATGAACGAGTAGTGGCACTTGACCTCGCGGCCGAAGCGGCGCGTCTTGTATGCACGATTGTCCGCCGATTCGAGCGCGGGGAACGGCCGGGTGTCGGCGAGCGTCGCATCACCCGGGAACACGAAGATCAGCCCGTGCGCTTCGCGGCACGGATACGCGCGCACGCCGTTGGGCAGGCGCTCGCGGCCGAGGTACGGCACGTCGACGCAGCGGCCGCTGTCGCACGCGTAGGTCCAGCCGTGATAGCAGCAGCGCAGCGTCTCGCCGCTCACGACGCCCGCGTGCAGCGGCACCTGGCGGTGCGCGCAACGATCCTCGAGCGCATACACGGCGCCGGATTCGGTGCGCACGAGCACGATCGGATCGCCGGCGAAGCGCACGCCGAGCGTCTTGCCGCGTTTCAGCTCGCGCGACCACGCGAGCGGGTACCAGTGATCGGGATGAATCGGCACGCGGCGCAGGTCGCGCACGGCCGTGCCGGAAGAGGGTTCTACAAGGGTGCCGCTGTCAGGAATGGGCACTGCGCGCATGCGTGACGTCTCCTGGCTGAACTGGGATTCCGGGCGCCGCATGATGCGGCGGGGATCTGGAGAAGTCTACGCGAAGTTGCCTGCCGCGGCGGACGCGATGCGGGTTTGCCCCGGCACGGCGGTCGCCGTTTCGTTGATGCAGCGCAAACCGGGTCGAAGGCGGCGCGCGCCGGGTCCGGGGTGGCCGCACGGGCCCAGGCCGTGCGGCAGGCGCCACGCCGTCACCCCCTCACCCCGTCACGCGGCCGCTTGCCGGTCACGAGCGCGCATCGCGCCACAGTACGGCGTCGGTGCGGTACAGCGCCGGGAAGTGCTGCTTCAGCCCGGCGATCTTCGGCATGTCGTTGTAAGCGATGTACGGCGCGTCGGGGTGCAGTTCGAGGTAGTTCTGGTGATACGCCTCGGCCGGGTAGAACCCCTTGTAGTCCTCGACGCGCGTGACGACGGGCGCCGGAAACACGTGCGCGGTGCCGAGCTGCGCGATGTACGCGGTCGCGACCGCGCGTTGCTGCGCGGTGGTCGGGAAGATCGCCGACCGGTACTGCGGCCCTTCGTCGGGGCCCTGCCGGTTGAGCTCGGTCGGATCGTGCGCGACCGAGAAGAACACCTGCAGCAGCCGGCCGTACGTGATCTGGGTCGGATCGTAGACGATGCGAACCGATTCCGCGTGCCCGGTCAGCCCCGAGCCGACGAGCGCGTAGTGCGCGGTTTCGGACGCGCCGCCCGCATAGCCGGCCGTGACCTGCTTCACGCCTTTCACGTGCTCGAACACGCCCTGCACGCCCCAGAAGCAGCCGCCGGCGAGCACGGCCGTCTCGTCGTGCGATGTGCCGGGTGTTTCGTCGAGCGTCGGGGCGGGCACGGTGCGCATCGGCTCGGCGGAATTGACGATGCGCTGGTAGCCGAACACGGCGGCAGCCGCGACGGCGATGGCGCCGATGCGGCGCAGCATCGCCGTGCGCCGTTGCGGTGCGGGACCGCGGGGGGAGAGGGTGTTCACGGTGTGCTCCTTCGAAAGGCGGAATGGGAAGCGGGTGGCTCGGACGCGGCGCCGGTGCGCCACGTCCTGCCGGGATCAGCCGAACGTGAACGCATACGCATTCACGCCGGGATCGAGAAACTCGATCGAGAACGTACGGTCGGCGATCGCGCCGGGCTGCCGGACCAGCTGGTACAGGCGCTGCCCGGTCACGGTGCCGTAGCCTTGCGCATCGACGTCGCTGCCATGCGCGGCACCGGGCGCCGCGCCGTCGAGCGTCACGCGGAAGCGCACCGGCTTGCCGTCCTCGCCGGGGCCGAGCACCAGGTGCAGGTCGCGTGCGTGGAAGCGGTAGACGATGCGGCCGGCCGGCGCCGCGAGCGTCGCGCGTTCGGCGCCGACCTGCCACGTGCCGGCGAGGCCCCAGTCGTTGAGACCGGGACGGGCCGGCTCGGCGTAGTGGTACGCCGCATCGCGCACCACACCGCCCGGCGACATGAAGTCCTCGGCGCGTGCGTAGCCGACGTAGGTCTCGGGCGAGCGGACGTCCGCGCTGTCGGCCGCGGCGAGCGCACCCTTCGCGGGCGCACCGGCGAGCCCGATCGGCACGTTCAGCGCTTCCGGATGGCCGGCCTCGGCGAGCAGCGACTGGATCGCACGCTCCGATTCCGCGTATTCGCCTTCGCCGAAGTGGTGGCGGCGCACGCGCCCCTGCGCGTCGACGAAGTAGTGCGCGGGCCAGTATTCGTTGTTGAACGCGCGCCAGATCGTGAAGCGGTTGTCGATCGCGACCGGGAAGTCGATGCCGAGGTCGTGCACGGCCTTCTTCACGTTGCCGATGTCGCGCTCGAACGCGAACTCCGGCGCGTGCACGCCGATCACGACGAGCCCGTACGGCGCGTACTTGCGTGCCCATGCGGTCGTGTACGGCAGCGTGCGCAGGCAGTTGATGCACGAATACGTCCAGAAATCGACCAGCACGACCTTGCCGCGCAGGCCGGCCGCCGTCAGCGGCGGCGAGTTCAGCCACTGCACCGCGCCGTCGAGCGACGGCAGCGTGCCTTCGACGGGCAGCGCGGCAGGCGCATGCGTCGTATCCACCGCGCGCATCATTGCGCCCCCGGCGATCGGCCCGCCGTTGGCCTGGGTGCTATCGGCAGCCGCGGCCATCATCGCGCCGCCGTTCGTGTTGTCGGCGGCGTTGCCGGTCGCGGCCATCGCCGCCGGTGCGCCGTTCGAACGCCCGCCGAGCCGGTCGACCAGCTTCGTCTCGAGCCCGCCCGTCGTGACGGTCGACAGCTGCGCGAGCGCACCCGTATCGAGGCCGAGCGCGATCGCGCCGACGCCGGCCAGCAGCGCCACGCCGATTCCGCGCTTGATCCATTCGCCGGCGCCGAGCGAGCGCTTCATCGCGGCGAACACCTTGCCGCCGATCACGAGCGCGACGCCGAGCGACGTCGCCGCGCCGGCCGCATACGCGACCAGCAGCAGCGTCGTGCCGACGCTGGCGCCGCGCAGCGCGGCCCCGGTCAGCACGAGCCCGAGGATCGGGCCCGCGCACGGCGCCCACAGCAGGCCGGTCGCGACGCCGAGCAGCAGCGACGACGCGGGGCCGGCCGGACGGCCGTCGCGCTGCGCGAAGCCGGTGAGTCGGTTTCCGGCGGCGACGAGCGGGCGCGTCAGGTGCTCCGCGAGGCGCGGCATCAGCAGGGTCAGACCGAATATCGCGAGCAGTACGATGGCGACCCAGCGGCCGGCCTGGTTGGCCTGCGCGACCCAGCCGCCGCCGACGGCGGCGAGCGTCGCGACGACGGCGAACGTGAGCGCCATGCCGACGAGCAGCGGCAGGCCGCTGCGGACGAACGGCTGGTCGGCGCGCGCGAACACGAACGGCAGCACGGGCAGGATGCACGGGCTCAGGATCGTGAGCACGCCGCCGAGGTAGGCAAGGACGATGAGCAGCATGGTGCGTTCTCCAGTCGGTCGGGAGTTCGGGGCCGGATCAGGCGGCGGCGGGATGGAAGGTGAGCGCGAGGCCGTTCATGCAGTAGCGCAGGCCGGTCGGTTGCGGACCGTCGTCGAACACGTGGCCGAGATGGCCGCCGCAGCGGCGGCAGTGCACTTCGGTGCGGACCATCCCGAACGACGCATCGGTGTTCGTGGCGACCGCGTGGTCGAGCGGCTTCCAGAAGCTCGGCCAGCCCGTGTGGCTGTCGAACTTGGTGGCCGACGAGAACAGCGCGAGGTTGCAGCCGGCGCACGCGAACGTGCCTTGCCGGTGCTCGTCGTTCAGCGGGCTGGTGTACGGCCGCTCGGTGCCGGCTTCGCGCAGGATCGAATACTGGGCGGGCGTGAGCCGGCGATGCCATTCGGCGTCGCTGAGGGTGACTTCAAAAGGGGCGGCCGTCTGCGGGGTGGCCGGCGATGCGGCGAACGCACGGCCGACCAGCGCGCGGCGGCTGACGGACGACAGGGTCGCGAGCACGGCGAGGCCGGTGGCGCCGGCGAACAGCAGATGTCTGCGGGTGGGCATGATGGGCTCCTGGCAGCAGGTCCTGAAAACATGCGCCCATCGTAGTCAGCGGCCGGTGTCGAAGTCCTCACGGAAAGTTAAATGAATTGTGATGGTTGGGGGGCCTTGGGGGGCGGTGGAATTCGTCGAAGCGCCGGCTGGCACGGGTTGTCGAGCGGGTGAGCTGCTGAGGTTTCCGAGTATCTGTTCGCGCCGCGATTTTTAGTGTTCTTTGCGTTCCACGAGCGACGCGGTGAATCCGGACCTTGGCTTGCGATCGAATCGGATTGGGGCACGAGCGTTGTTCGATTGCGGTCGCGAATCACACCGAGCGTCTGATGCGCATTGATAGACCGGGAATTTGCAAACTAGAGCGATCGACGCGCGGTATGCGTGTGGACGCGGAAGCTTGACAGTTTCTACGTGGAAACTTCAGGAGCTGAGTTAGGACGTGCGCGGTTGTGCAGTGAAAGAGGGGCGCGATGCACTCCGCGGAAGTAATCCATATCGAGGCAGGATCAGGCGGAATAAAGGGGAACATAGTAAGGGCTATGTTCCCCTTCATTTCTGGACAAGCATGCCCCTGCGACTGAATTCGTGACTCGTTTTAACGGCTTTTTTATCTACCGCTGCGGGAGCGGCTGCTGCCGACACGGCAAGTGCGCATACCCGCCCGATTTCGCCGCCGGAAGATGACGTTGGGCGCATTCTCTCCGCGGCGCCGGGTGAATGCGGAAGCGCGCTCGCCAGGGTTCCGCCGCTGTCGAGATTCCGATAACGTGGCCATGGTTTGGCGCTGCCTGCCGGCACCGATTTCTTCGATTCAAATGTCGTAGCGGTAGCTAAATACAAATGTCGCATGTTTCATCGGTTTGCCCATCATTTACAGCGTTGAAGGATTGAGCTTGAAGCAGCAGGGCGCTTACGCTGATTCAGCCAGTCCTCGCAGACCGCCAGACGTCGTGGATCTGCGCGAAGGGAGAAGCGGTCGGTAGCCCTCGCGTCTTGTATCGGCAACAATCACCGCAGCGACCGACACTGTTCTCAATGACATACGTTGGTCGAGCCGCCTGAGATGGTCGAGACGCCCGGCGAGAGCACGCGAAGATGTGAACTTCGGTCGCGAGAACGGCTTCACCGTTCGTGTGCGGGCGGTGTCGCCCTCGCTCGCGGCATCTTGGCAGGCCTCAGTGCTCACCGGCCGCGTCCTGCCGAGCTACGCCGGCACCAACACCGACTGCCCGGTCTCGCTCAAGATCGAGCCGAGCCGAGTCGGCCGGAACCAGTTGTACCGTGAGGCGCGGGAAGCTGGTTACGCGGCCCGCCGCCGGATCCGAAGTCGAGTGGGACCAGCCCGGCGTTGCCGAGATGCCCATCGAGGCGGACCATCTGCCGTTATGGAGCGTAGAGCGAGTAGGTGCCGCCAGGCAGCTTGCGCCCGGTTTTCGCGACCGGCGCCATCTGCGCGGGGCCTTCGTGCGCGACTTCGGGGTGCCACCGCAGGCGATGCGGCGCTAGGCGAGGAGCGCCTAAAACCGATTCGATCGGAATCCTGAGCGTTTAGGGGCCGCGGCGAGAGGCGCGTTACCGGGCTCGCCTCGGTCGGATAGCCCAATCCCGATGTATGTAAAACAAAAAGCGGATGCCTTGCCGATGGCAATGGGAATGCCATTTGAAGTGGCCTGCCTGGATGCGAACCATGTCGAACGATTTTCTTGAAGGCTTCGCGGCAGAGGTTGGAATGTCAGGCCGGAATTTGTTAAAAGTTTAAGGTTAACTGATCGGCATACGGAATCCTCGTATTTCGTGAACAAATCTATCGATTGACGATGCGATATTGAATAAATGGTTCGTCAATATCCCGGCTCGATTCGTCGAGCTGATCGCCGCATGAAGTCGGAGAATGGCGGAAGGAAAATCGTCAACAAAATGACGGATTGTTGACCGCGGGATGTGCCCTTTGCAGCATGAGAATCGAGCCGAAAGCGACGAGAAACAATGCGCGTTAATGCACGCATCCCGCTGAACAATCACCCATTTCTTACCGGTTTGAAAATCCACTTGCGAGAAAAAAAGTCATTATTCCGGTGGCCAATTCCATGCTTCATTAATTCCGATATTTCTGTTGACGGAATGATTTTCGATATGTAAATTCCATTCCCGCAAATCAGATAAGTTAATTCCAAGGGTGAATAACCCGGTTGTGTCGTTGCTGCCGCCATTTCGATTCCATTCCCTGGCCGGGCGCGGAATGGCGGAATCAGAACGCCATGCGCGCGGCTTTGCGCGGTAATGGCGCGGACCATCCATCCTGAGAGAAATCATGTCTGTTCAACTAGGATACGCCGTCGTGCGCGAAGCACGGGATGACGCGTGGGCGGTCGCCGAGGCGATCGTTCGCGAAGTGTTCGTCTTGCGCAACCTGCACCGCTCCGAGGACGAGACGCCGTACCGCTTTGCCGAGGAGGCCCGGCATCACATCGAGGCGATCCTGCCGGTGGTGGAGCGCGGCGAGCCGGTGACGATGATCCTGCCGGCCTTTCCCGGCAAGTCGCCTAATCGCAGCAAGACGCTCGGCGCGCTGCCCGACCTGGCCGAGAAGCACGCGCTGGCGAACCTGGCGCGGCTCTGTCGGCGGATCGGCGCGCTGTATGCACCCGGCGCGAAGCTGATGATCTGCTCCGACGGCTACTGCTTCTCTGACGTCGTGAACATCCCCGATCCCGAGGTGCGGCAGTACCTGGACAGCCTGGAGGCCTATGCGGGGCGCCATTTCCCCGGCGTGTTCGAGTTCTTCGACCTCGACGACACCTTCTGCTATCTCGACGACCTGACCTCCAAGCGCGAGGAACTGCTGATCGTCCACAGCGATTCGGTCGACCAGATCAAGCGCCAGTGCGCCGAGGATCCGGCCGCGATCGCGATGTACCGCGGCATCACGCGCTTCCTGTTCGAGGACACGCAGGGCATCGAACGCTTCAAGGGTCTCAGCAACACGGCGATCCAGAAGATGGCGCGCAGCAACGCCTATCGCGTGATCCAGCGCAGCAACGCCTGGGGGCGGCTGATCGACCGCAGCTTCCCGAACAGCCTGCGCCTGTCGATCCACCCGCAGTTCCGAGCCTCGAAGAAGATCGGCATCCGCCTGGTCGACTGCGACGACGTCTGGCTCACGCCCTGGCACTCGGTGGCGGTGCGCGAGAACGACCGGATCGTGCTGAAGAAGCGCTCCGAGATCGATGAGCGCAATTCCGTACTGGTGTTTACCGACGGCATTCCCTGCCACTTCGTCCATTACCCGCAACCGGACCTGAGCGTTCTTCATCATGGTTAAACGGAATCTTCCGCCGGCGGCGCCCGCCGTGCGCCCGCCCCCTGTGATCTACCTGGCGCTGCTGGCGATCCTGTCGATGCTCGGCACCGACATCTACCTGCCCGCGCTCGGCGAGATCCAGGCCGAGCTCGGCACTTCGGTGTTCCTGGTCGGGCTCTCGCTGACCGTCTACGCGGCCGGCACCTGCGTGACGCAACTGCTCTACGGGCCGGTGTCGGACGCGATGGGGCGCAAGCCGGTGCTGCTGTTCGGGCTGCTGGTGTTCGTCGCCGCCACGCTCGGCTGCCTGTTCGTGCGCGATATCGGCGGCTTCCTCGCGCTGCGCTTCCTGCAGGCGTTCGGCGTGTGCGCGGCCACCGTGCTCTGGCAGCCGATCGTGACCGACGTGCACGCCGGCAACGACGAGCGCGTGCGCGGCATCTTCGGTTTCGTGATGTCCTTCGTCGGTATCTCGCCCGCGCTCGCGCCGCTCGTGGGCGGCGCCATCGCCGGCGCCTTCGGCTGGCGCTACACCTTCGTGGTGCTGCTGGCGCTCGGCGCGCTGATGCTGGCGTGGACCGCTGCGCTCTACCGCGAGACGCATCCGCGCGAGCGCCGCGCCGCGCGCCCGGCCGGGCTGCGTGCCGTATTCGCGCCGTATCGCACCTTGCTGGGCGACCTGGGCTTCCATCTCTATGCCTGGTCGGTGGCGGCCGCGGTGGGCGGCTACATGGCCTACCTGACGGTGGCGCCGTTCGCGCTCGCGCAGTTCGGCCTCGCGCCGGTGTGGATCGGCGTGAGCTTCCTGCCGCTGGCGGGCCTGTTCGGGCTCGGCGGCGCCGCCGCGAAATGGCTCGCCGCGAAGTACGGCGACGAGGGCGCTCTGAAGGTCGGCGCCTCGCTGGCGGTGGTGGCGGGTGCGTTGTTCTGGCTTTCGGTCGAGAGCGGCTTCGGTGCCACGCCGGTGCGCTATGTCGCCCCGTTCGGGCTGATGACCTTCGCGATCGGCATCACCATCCCGACCGGCTCGGCCGGCGCCATCGCGCGCTTCGCCTCGATCTCGGGCGCCTGCTCCAGCGCGATGAACTGCCTGACCTCGGTCGCGGTGTTGGTGGCCACCATCCTCGCCTCGATCGGCTACCAGGCGGCCGGCAGCCGGCCGCTCGGCGCGATCCTGGTGGTCGCCGCCCTAGTCTCGCTGGGCTGCGCGGCGGCATTGCGGCCGGCTCACGGCCGCCGGCACGTTCCCGCCCGCTGAAGCGGGCTTATTCGACGCACGGAGATTGCATGAAGCAATTCGGAATCAGCAATGAACGCTGGCTGGATGAACGCACGCTCACATCCGGCCAGCCGTCCGCCGAGCAGTTCGGCCGGCTGGCGAGCGAGGGGGTCGAGGTGGTGATCGATCTCGCGCCAACCGACGCGCGTTATTCGATCGAGGACGAGGCCGGGCTGATGCAGCGCCTGGGCATCGAATACCACTTCCTGCCGGTCAACTTCAAGGCCCCCACGCTGGCCGATTTCGTGCGCTTCTGCGCCGTGTATCACGCCAGCGCCGGTCGCCGGCGGCTGGTGCACTGCGCCGCCAACTATCGCGTCTCGGCCTTCGTCGCGCACTACCAGATGATCTACCACGGCTGGACCACTGAGCAGGCCGATGCCTGGGTCGCTGACATCTGGAAGGTGGCCGACTACCCGGTCTGGGAGCGCTTCATCCGCATGCTGCGCGACAACCTGTTCGTGGCGCGCGCGGCATGAACCAGCACGCCAGCCAACTCGAGGATCACGCCGCCGTGGTCGAGCGCTTCATGGCCGTGTTCGCGGCGCGCCTGTCGCGCGAGGGCGAGCTCACGCGGCTCTCGCCCGCGCAGCGCGACGAGCTGGCGACGAAGGCCCATGCCTTCGTCGCGCGCGGGGCGCCGATCCGACTCACGCTGCCCGGCTTTCCGCTGAAGGCGCCGCTTGCCTCGGGCAAGGTGCTCGGCGCGCTGCCCGATGCCGGCGAACGCGCGGCGCTGGCCTATCTCGACGCGTTCTGCGAGGAAGTGGCGGGATTCCATGCGCCGGGCTGCCTGATCGACCTGTTCAGCGACGGCCTGACCTTCCACGACCTGCTGGGCGTGCCGCGCGAGGTGGCGAACCGCTATCACCATGCGCTGCGCGAACTGCACGCGTCGCGGCACCTGGTCTGGCATTCATATTCGAGCGTCGATCCCACCTTCGAGCGCGCCACCGATAGCGCCGATCGCGCGCTCGCGCCGTACTGGCCCGAGCCGCGAGCGCTCCTCGGCGACGCCCGCCATGCGCGCCGCGTCGCCTTGCTGCGCGGCCTGCTGGCGCGCGAACGTGGCCTGGCCGGCGCGGCCGGGCAAGGTGCCGCTGGCGACGCCGCGGCCGGCTTGGCCGAACACCCGGCGCCCGACCTGGCGAATCACCCGATGGTGCCGGTTGGACAAGCCGCCGGCGCGCCTGCCGATCTCGAAACCGCCGCGCGCCGCATGGCCGAGCGCGGCATTGCGCTCGACGCCTTTCTTGCGGCGAGCCTGCCTGACGGGATCCGGCTCACCGTCCACGACCCCGCGCCCGAGCAGCGCAAGGTTCCTGTCCGGATGCATGCCCGCCGCGGCGAGGCCGCGCTGCCTTGGCATGGCGTCCTCGTGTATCGATCTAATGGAGAAACCATCATGCTGAGCAAACAAGCCGCCGTCGACGAACTGGACGTGGCCGTGATCGGTCGCGCCGGCCAACCCTGGTGCGGCGTGGAAGGCGCCGCGCCGCTGGCCGAGCACTGCGACATGGAAATCGTGCATGGCGAGGATTTCGGCCTGCTGGTCACACCGCGGGCCGGCAGCGGCCGCCTCGACTGCAATGCGCTGCCGCGGGAAGCGGTGGCGGCCCTCACGCGCCGCTACGGCTTCGTGGTGCTGCGCGGCTTCGAGGTGGCCGACGAGGATGCGCTGGTGGCCTTCACCTCGCAGTTCGGCCGTCCCTACATCTGGCAATTCGGCCCGGTGCACAAGGTGATCCCCGAGGAGCAGCCGAACGGCTATGTGCATTCCTTCGAATCGGTGCCGCTGCACTGGGACCTCAGCATGCTGCCGCTCACGCATCCGCTGGTGCAGCAGGACGAGCACTTCGCGGCCACCCTGTTCGCGCTGCATTGCCGCAAGGCGCCGCGGCCAGGCGAAGGGCAGACTACCCTGGTGGACGCGCGCGCGATCGCCCGCGATCTCGATCCCGCCACGCTCGCGCAGTGGGAGCGGCTGAGCCTGACCTACAACACGAAGATGACCTATTTCGGCGGCGTGCCGCGCACCTTCCCGCTGATCGCCGTGCATCCCGAGACCGGCGAGAAGCTGCTGCGCTACCAGGAGGGCAGCGAATCCTCGCTGCAGCGCTTCGAGGTCGGCGTCTCCACGCCGGGTCTGGTGCCCGAGGATTTCGTCGCGCGCGTCAACGCGCTCGCCTATTCGCCGAAGTACCTCGTCGAGCACGAGTGGCAGGACGGCGACATCGTGATGGTCGACAACTACAGCGTGCTGCACGGGCGCCGCGCCATGTCGCGCGATTCGGCCGCGCGCGAGCTGTGGCGCGTCCAGGTCTATTGAAGCGCCAGCGGCGAGGAATCCGATCTTGACTTTCGCGACCCGACCCCTGCGCGTGCTCTGCTTCGGCGAGGCGGCCACCTTCGCGCACGTGGCGCGGCCCTATTGCCTCGCGAAGGCGCTCGACAAGCGCGCCTTCGAGGTGCACTTCGCCTGCGACGCGCGTTATGCCGATGTCCACGACGATCCGGCGGTCCGCTATCACGAGATCCATTCGAAGAGCGCGCAAGCCTTCCTCGATGCGATCGAGACCGGCGCGGCCCTGTATTCGAAGCGGGAACTGATCGAGTACACGGAAGAGGATCTGGCGCTGATCCGGCATGTCGAGCCCGACGTGGTGGTCGGCGATTTCCGCCATTCTCTGTCGGTCGCCACGCGGCTGGCCGGCGTGCCCTACGTGGCGCTGATCAACGCCTACTGGAGCACCGGGGTGGACGATCCGGTGCTGCCGGTGCCCGAGATCCGCGGCCTGAACATGTCGCGGCTGCCGTTCGTGCCCAGGCTGATGCCGCTGATGGGACGCATCGTGCTGGCCTTCCAGGCCCGCGCGCTGGACGGCGCGCGCCGCCACTTCGGCCTGCCGCCGTTCGCCTCCTGCCGCGCCGGCTGGACCTTCGGCGATCGCGTTGGCTACTACGACTCGCCGTCGCTGGTGCCGCTCGCGGCGCTGCCGGCCGGGCACGCCTATCTCGGCCCAGTGAGCTGGTCGCCCGCCGTCGGCCTGCCCGACTGGTGGACCTCGCTCGACGAAGGCCGGCCGCTGGTCTACGTCTCGCTCGGCTCCTCGGGCGACGTGAGCCTGACCGACCGCATCGTCGACGGGCTGCTCGAGGCAGGCCTGCAGGTGGTGACCACCTCGGGCGGCCGCTACCTGCCGGCGCCGCGCGAGGGGCTGTACACCGCGAGCTTCCTGCCCGGTGCCGAGGTTGCGCGGCGCGCCGACCTGGTGATCAGCAACGGTGGCAGCCCCACCGGCTACCAGGCGCTCGGCGAGGGCACGCCGGTGATCGGCATCCCGACCAACATGGACCAGCTGCTGGCGATGCGCTACATCGAGCGCTACGGCGCGGGGCTGACGGTGAGGCCGGTGCGCGTGCGGCGCGGCGAACTGCCGGCGATCGTCGCGCGGATGCTGGCCGATCCGGCCTACGCGGCGCGCGCGCGGGAAGTGGCCGGCGCCTTCGCGCAGATGGATCCGTTCACGGCCTTCCCGGCACTGCTGCGCGAGGCGGTCGAGGCACACGGCGCGAACAGCGCGCAGGCCGCCGGCGCCGCCGTGCCGCGAGCGGCGATGCCGGCCGCCGCGACGGCGCACTGAGAAACGGCCGGCGTGGCCATGCATGCCGGTATCGAGACAAGCACGACGGCATGGCCGGACCCGCCGGAAGGCGGTCGGCGCCGATCGACGACGAGGGAGAGTGCAGGTGAGTGACAAGCATGATCTGACGATGCCGGCCTCCGCCGCAGCCGGCGGCATCACGCAGGCGCAGGCGCGGGAGCACGGCGAGGCGGGCCGGGGCGGCCTGGCGCTGGCCTGTCGATGGCTAGCGGTGCTGGCCCTGGCCGCGGTGATCCTGCCGTGGCTGCCGGTAATGCCGGGCGAGGGGCTCGATCCGTCGTGGATGGCCGCGCTGAACCAGGCGCTGGCGCAGGGCCTGGTGTTCGGCCGCGACATCGTCTTCACGCTCGGGCCGTATGCGGGCGTGTTCACGCGCGTGTTCCATCCCGCCACCGACGGCCTGATGCTGGCCGCCAGCGCGGTGTTTCTGCTCGGCTACGCGAGCGCGACGCTGCAGCTCACGTGCGGCGCCGGGCGCGTGCTGCCCCTGCTGCTAGCCTTGATGATCGCCGGCGCGCTGTCGCGCGACGTGCTGCTGCTCGGTTATCCGCTGCTGGTTTCGGCGGCCTGGTATCGCCATTGCCGCGGGCTCGACGCGCAGGTCGAGCCCGGCTCGGCCTGGCGCAAGCCGCTTGCCGCGCTGCTTATGTTCGCGCCGTTCGGCCTGCTGCCACTGGTGAAAGGCTCGATGCTGCCCGCTTGCGCGGCTGCGTTGCTGCTCTGCGTGCTGCTGCTGGCCAGCCGCCGCGCCTGGGGCGTCGCGCTGGTCATGCTGCTCGCGCCGCCGCTGGCCTCCATGGCGCTGTGGCTGGCGGCGGGCCAGCCGCTGGCGGCGCTCGGGCCCTACCTGCATTCGCTGGTGGCAATGATCTCGGGCTACGAGGAGGGCATGGCGCTGGACGGCCCGGCCATCGATCTCGCGCTCTACCTGCTCCCGGCGCTGGCGCTGTTCGCCGCGATCGCCCTGCGGCGCGGCGAGGCGTTCAGGCTGCGCGCCTTCCTGCTGCTGTCCTTCGCGGCCTTCCTGTTCCTCTGCTTCAAGGGCGGCTTCGTGCGCCACGACGATCACGCGCTGATCGCCGCCAGCGCTATCGCCTTCGCGGGTCTGGTGTTCGCGCTGGCCGCGCGGTCCTGGGCGGGCGCGGGGCTGGCCGTGCTCGGCGCGGCGGCGGGCTGGACGATCGCGCTGCACTACACCGAGGCGACGCCCGCGCGCTACGCGATGAACGTCGCGCGTACCGCGCTCGGCGTGAGCGAGGGCCTCGCACTGCGCGCGCGCGGCGATGCGCTCGCGCAGGCCTACCGGGCACGCCTCGCGGCGCTGCACCGCGAGCACGAGGTGCCGCTGATGAAGGGCAGTTCGGACATCTACTCGTTCTGGCAATCGGATCTGATTGCGGCCGGCAACCAGTGGAACCCGCGCCCGGTGATCCAGAGCTACGCGGCCTACAGTCCGATGCTGGCGGACCTGAACGCGGCGCACCTGGCCGGCGCGCGCGCGCCCGACATGGTGCTGATGCGGGTCACGCCGATCGACGGCAAGTACCCGACGCTCGACGATGGCCCGAGCTGGCCGGTGCTGATGCGCGACTACCGGCCGGTGGCGTTCCGCGACAACTTCCTCTATCTCGCGCACGCGCCGGCGCCAGCCAGTCCGCAGGCGCCGGTGCTCAAGGCCGACGCGATGCTGGGCGCGCCCGTCACGGTGCCCGATTCGGCCGTGCCGCTGATGGCGAAGCTGGACGTCGAACCGAGCCTGGCGGGGCGCCTGCGCGCCTTCGCGCTGAAGCCGGCCGCCCTGCGCATCCACGTCACGTTGCGCGACGGCAGCGAGCACGACTACAAGCTGGTCTCCGGCATGGCCCGCGCCGGCTTCGTGCTGAGCCCGCTGGTGCGCAATTCGACCGAGTTCGCGCTGATGTACGGCGCGCCCGGCACACTGCGCTCGCAGCAGGTGACGCGCTTCACGGTGGAGGCGGCCGAAGGCGGTGCCTATGCCTGGCAGAGCCATTACCGCGTGACGCTGACGCCTGCGCCGGTCACGCCGGCAGCCGATCCCGCCAGCCTGTTCCAGCACGACCCGCTCGGCGATCTCGCGCCGGCCGATCGCACCGCGCGGCGCCGCGAGGGCGCCTGCATGGGCGGCCTGCTGGTGCTCAACGAAACCTATCCGGCGCCAGCCAGCGCGCGTATCGAGCACGTGCTGTCGGCCGAAGGCTGGCTCGTCGCACAGCAGCAGACCATGCGGCCGCCAGAGCGCACCTACCTGAGCCTGACCGATGCGAGCGGCCACGTGCGCTATGCGCCGACCCGCGCCATGCCGCGCCTGGACGTGCAGGACATGATCGGCGCCGGCCCCTTGCCCGATCTCGGCTACACCGCCTATCTCGACCCGGCCGGGCTGCACGGCAGGCAGATGCTCGGCGTGGCCTATGCCAGCGAGGGCGAGCTGGTGTCGTGCAGCAATACGCGCGTGGCGCTGAAGTTCGCCGACTGAGGACCCTGAGATGAACCCGAACCAACTGGCACTGCTCTATCGCAAGCGCTTCGCCGATCACGTGCTGGCGCGCAAAAACGCGATCTGGCGGACAATCTACGGCAGTTTCCTGAAGCGCTACGTGGCGCCCGGCGACACGGTGGTCGACGTCGCCTCGGGCTACGGCGAATTCATCAACCACGTGCGGGCCCGGCGCCGCATCGCGATCGACCTGAACCCCGACGCGCGCCGCAGCCTGGAGGCTGGCATCGAGTTCCACCAGGCGGCGGCCACCCAGGTTGGCGAGCTGGTGGCGGGGCAGGCCGACCTGCTGTTCACCTCGAACTTCCTCGAACACCTGCCCGACAAGGCCACCCTCGACACCTTCCTGGGCTCGGTGCGGCGCGCGCTGAAGCCGGGCGGGCGCTACCTGATCCTGGGGCCGAACCTGCGCTACCTGGCGGGCGCCTACTGGGATTTCTACGACCACCACCTTGGCCTGACCGACAAGTCGCTGGCCGAGGCGCTCCACCTGGCCGGCTTCGAGATCGAGCGCTCGATCGACCGCTTCCTGCCCTACACGACACAGGGCGCGCTGCCCACGCATCCGGCGCTGGTCTGGCTCTACCTGCGCCTGCCGCCGGTCTGGCCGCTGCTCGGCAAGCAGTTCTTCATCGTCGCGCGCAAGCCTGCCGACTCCCGCGCGCGCTGATCCCGACGAGGCGATTCATGCAAGTTGACAAGATACTCGTCGTCGATCTCGACGGGACGCTGATCCAGTCGGACATGCTGGTCGAGTCCGGGCTCGCCTACCTGAAGCGCTGGCCGCATCGCTTCTATCGGCCGCTGCTGTGGCTGCTGCAGGGCGGTAAGGCCGGCCTCAAGCAACGCCTGGCCGAGGCCGCCAGCGTCGACGTGACGAGCCTGCCCTACAACGGCGCGGTGCTCGAATGGCTGCGCGCCGAGCGCAGCCAGGGCCGGCCGATCACGCTGGCCACCGCCAGCGCCTCGCACTACGCCAATGCGATCGCCGGCCACCTGGGCCTGTTCGATCGCACCTTCGCCAGCGACGGCGCCGTCAACCTGTCGGCCGACAACAAGCGCGACGCGCTGGTGAGCGCCTACGGCGACAAGGGTTTCGACTACGTCGGCAATTCCCGCGACGATCTTTCCGCCTGGCGCGCGGCCGAGCGTGCCTACGTGGTCAACGCGCCCCGGCGCATCGCGCGCGAGGCGCAGCGCAACGGCAACGTCGAGCACGTGATCGACACGCGTGCCGGCACCCTGCGCGTCTGGGCCCGCGCGCTGCGCCTGCATCAATGGCTCAAGAACCTGCTGGTGTTCGTGCCGCTGTTCGCCGCGCATCGCGCCGGCGAGCCGGCGATGTTCTTGCAGGGCCTGCTGGCCTTCTTCGCCTTCGGGCTGTGCGCCTCCAGCGTCTACGTGCTCAACGACCTGGTCGATCTCGACGACGACCGCCATCACCCGGTCAAGCGGCATCGGCCGTTCGCTAGCGGGGCGCTGTCGCTGCTCTCGGGCGCGATCGCCTTTCCGCTGTTGCTGGCCGCCTCCCTGGCGATCGCGCTGAGCTGCCTGCCGAGCGCATTTTCGTTGGCGCTGGCGGCCTATTACGCGCTGACGGTGGCCTATTCCTTCGTGCTCAAGCGCATGGTGATCGTCGACGTGATCACGCTGGCCGCGCTCTATACGGCGCGGCTCGCGGCCGGCACGGCCGCCTTCGGCATGCGCCTGAGCTTCTGGCTGCTTGCCTTCTCGATGTGCATCTTCCTGAGCCTCGCGCTCGTGAAGCGCTACACCGAACTGGTGGCGCTGGCCGGCGGCCAGGCGCGCGGGCGCGGCTACGTCAGCGATGACCGCGCCATCGTGCTGGCGCTGGGCGCGGCGGCCGGCTACCTGTCGGTGCTGGTGCTCGCGCTCTACATCCAGGATCCCGTCACCCTGATGCTCTACGCCAATCCGCAACGCATCTGGCTGTCCTGCCCGCTGCTGCTGTACTGGGTCAGCCGCACCTGGATCATCACCAATCGCGGCCAGATGAACAGCGACCCGGTGTTGTTCGCCGCCACCGATGCCACCAGCCTCGGCGTGGCTGCGTTGTTCGCGCTGGTCTTCGTCAGCGCGATATGAGCACGACCGGCCTGCGATCCTGGGCGCGCTATCCGCGCCATCCTCAGACGGGCGCGCCGGTGTACTGGCGCGACAGCCTGCCCGCGCTGCTGAGCGGACTGAGCGGGCGGCGGGCTTCGGTGCTGGCCTACGGCAACGGCCGCAGCTACGGCGACAGCTGCCTGGCCGTCTCCGACCAGGTGCTGTGGATGAAGTCGCTCGACCGCTTCATCGACGTCGACTGGCAGACGGGCCGCATCCGCGCGGAAGCCGGCATGACGCTCGACGTGCTGCTCGACGCGGCGCTGCCGCGCGGCTGGATGCTGCCCGTCACGCCGGGCACGCGTTACGTGACGCTCGGCGGCGCGCTCGCCAACGACGTGCATGGCAAGAACCATCACATACGCGGCACCTTCGGCCGCCATGTCACGCGTTTCGGCCTGGTGCGCTCCGATCTCGGGCCGCTCGAGATCGATGCGCGGAGCCATCCCGAGCTGTACGCGGCGACCATCGGCGGACTCGGCCTGACCGGCGTGATCAGCTGGGTCGAGTTGCAATTGATGCAGGTGCCCTCGGCTCGTGTCGATCTGCGCCAGATGCGCTTCGGCGGACTCGACGAGTTCTTCGCGCTGTCGAACGAGCACGATGCGCGCCACGAGTACAGCGTGGCCTGGATCGATTGCGGCAGCCGCGGCAAGGCGCTGGGTCGCGGCGTGCTGACGGTGGCCGATGCGGCGCCGGCTGAAACGCGTGGTCAGAGCGAGCAGGATGGGGGTAAGGGCAATGCGGCTGGCCGCTCCGGCATGCGTAGCCGGCCGTCGACGCGGCAGCTGGCGGTGCCGTTCACGCCGCCGTTCTCGCTGGTGAACCGCCTGTCGGTGCCGGCCTTCAACGCCCTGCATTACTGGCGCGCCGGCCGCGCCGCCGGCAGCGCGCGGGTCGACCTGCTGCCGTTCCTCTATCCGCTCGACGGCCTGCTCGAATGGCACCGTATCTATGGCCGGCGCGGTTTCCAGCAATACCAGTGCGTGGTGCCGGCTGCCGATGCGCGCGACGCGATAGGCGAGATGCTGGCGGCGATTGCGGCCAGCCGTGCCGGTTCCTTCCTGGCCGTGCTCAAGCGCTGCGGGGCGCTGGTCTCGCCGGGGCTGCTGTCGTTCCCGCTCGAGGGCACCTCGCTCGCGCTCGACTTCGCCCAGCACGACGCGCGCAACGCGGCGCTGTTCGCGCGACTCGACGCGATCGTGCGCGGCGCGCGCGGCCGTCTTTATCCCGCGAAGGACGCCCATATGTCGGGCGAGGACTTCCGGCGCGCCTATCCGGCCTGGACGCGCGTCGAGGCCTTGCGCGACCCGGCGATCCAGTCGCGTTTCTGGCAACGGACCACCAAGACATGAAGACCATCCTGATCGTGGGCGCGACCTCGGCGATCGCGACCGAATGTGCACGCCGCTGGGCCGGCGAGGGCGCCGCGCTGTGCCTGGCCGGCCGGCGCGCCGGCCGGCTCGAACAGATCGCCGACGACCTGCGCCTGCGCGGAGCGTCGCGCGTCGCGACCCTCGAATTCGACGCCAATGCGCTCGACACGCACGCGGCGATGCTGGAGGCGGCCGAGCGCGCGCTGGGCTCGATCGAGCTTGCGCTGGTCGCGCACGGCTCGCTGCCCGAGCAGGCCGCCTGCGAGCGCGACGCGGCGCTGGCGGTGCGCGAGTTCAGCACCAACGGGCTGTCCACCATCGCGTTGCTCACGCCGCTGGCCAACCGGATGGCCGCGCGCGGCGCCGGCACGATCGCGGTGATCGCCTCGGTGGCGGCTGATCGCGGGCGGCCCTCGAACTACCTCTATGGCGCCGCGAAGGCTGCCGTGGTGGCGTTCTGCGAGGGCCTGCGCGCGCGGCTCGCGAAATCGGGCGTGCACGTGCTGGTGATCAAGCCCGGCTTCGTCGCCACGCCGATGACGGCCCATCTGCAATTGCCGGGGCCGCTGGTGGCGCGGCCCGAGCGCGTGGCGGCCGACATCGTGCGCGCGGTGGCGCGCCGTCGCGACGCGATCTACACGCCGTGGTTCTGGGCGGGCGTGATGTGCGCGATCCGCTGGATGCCCGGCTTCCTTTTCAAGAGAGTGTCCCTGTGAACCTGCGAGTGATCCTGCCCGGCGGCGCCGGGCTCGTCGGACAGAACCTGGTGGCGCGGCTCAAGCGCCGCGGTGTGAAAGAGATTGTGGTGCTCGACAAGCATCGCGCGAACCTGGCGGTGCTGCGCCGGCTGCATCCTGACATCGTCGCCGAATACGCCGATTTGGCCGAGCCGGGCGACTGGTCCCGCCACTTCGAGGGCGCGGACGCGGTGGTGATGCTGCAGGCGCAGATCGGCGGGCCGACGCGCGAGCCCTTCGTGCGCAACAACCTCGACAGCACGCGCCAGGTGCTGGAGGCGATCCGCCTGCACCGCGTGCCGCATACGGTGCACATCAGCTCCTCGGTGGTCGAGTCGGTCGGCGACGATTTCTACACGCAGACCAAGCGCGAGCAGGAGCAGATGGTGCTGGCCTCGGGTATCGACTGCGTGGTGCTGCGCCCGACCCTGATGTTCGGCTGGTTCGACCGCAAGCACCTGGGCTGGCTGTCGCGCTTCATGCAGCGCGTGCCGGTGTTCCCGGTGCCGGGCTCGGGGCGCTTCGTGCGCCAGCCGCTCTACGCGGGCGACTTCTGCAACGTGATCGTGGCCTGCCTGGAGGCGCGCATCCGCGGCCAGGTCTACAACATCAGCGGCCGCGAGCGCGTCGACTACATCGACCTGATCCGCGAGGTGCGCCGCGCGGTGCGCGCACGCTGCGCGATCGTCAGGATCCCGTACCGGCTGTTCCATGCGCTGCTGACCATCTATGCCTGGTTCGATCGCGATCCGCCGTTTACCGCCGCGCAGCTGCGGGCGCTGACGGCCGGCGACGAATTCGAGGTGATCGACTGGGAGCGCATCTTCGGGGTGCGCGCCACCTCGCTGCGCGAGGCGGTCGGCGAGACCTTCGGCGACCCGGTCTACAGCCGCGTCCAGCTGGATTTCTGAGGGAGGCCCGATGGAGCGACGCAGCGACAAGCCGGCAGTGGCCGTGCTCGGCGCCGGGCCGATGGGGCTCGGCGTGGCCTACCAGCTCGCGCGCGACGGGCGCCGGGTGGTGGTGTTCGAGGCCGACGACCGGATCGGCGGGATGGCCGCCTCCTTCGATTTCGGCGGCATCGACATCGAACGCTATTACCACTTCCATGCCGCTTCGGACCATGCTTTCTTCGAGGTGTTGCGCGAGCTGGGCCTGGAGGACCGCCTGCGCTGGGTCGAGACGCGCATGGGCTACTTCTACCGGAACCGTGTGCAGCGCTGGGGCAATCCGCTCGCGCTGCTGCGCTTTCGCGGCCTGGGCTGGATCGCGAAGTTCCGCTACGGGCTGCATGCGCTGCTGGCGACGCGGCGCGACCATTGGCGCGACCTGGACCGCATCGAGGCGACCGGCTGGATCCGCCGCTGGATCGGCGAGGAAGCCTGGGAGGTGCTGTGGCGGCGCCTGTTCGACTACAAGTTCTACGAGCACGCGCAGGATCTCTCGGCCGCCTGGATCTGGAGTCGCATCCGCCGCATCGGCCGCTCGCGCTACAGCCTGATGCGCGAGAAGCTCGGCTACCTGGAGGGCGGCTCGGCGGTGCTGCTCGAGGCGATGCGCGCCGAGATCGAGCGCCGCGGCGGCGAGCTGCGGCTCGGCCAGCCGGTACAGCGCGTGCTGATCGAGGCGGGCCGCGTGAGGGGCGTGCTCACCGCCGCCGGCGAGCAGCGCTTCGAGCAGGTGATCAGCACCGTGCCGCTGGCTCACGCGCCGCGCCTGATGCCGGACCTGCCGGCCGAGATCCTCGACGCCTGGCGCGCGATTCCGAACGTCGCCGTGGTCTGTGTGATCGTCAAGCTGGCGAAGCAGGTGAGCGACAACTTCTGGCTCAACGTTAACGATCCCGCCATGGATATCCCAGGCATCGTCGAATACACCAACCTGCGCCCGCTCGATGCGCATGTGGTCTACGTGCCGTTCTACATGCCGGGCACGCATCCGAAGTACGCCGAGCCGGATGCGGCCTACGAGACCAAGGTGGTCAGCTACCTGAGTCGCATCAATCCGGCACTGAGCGCCGAGGATGTGCTGGAGGTGAGGGTGAACCGCTATCGTCACGCGCAGCCTGTCTGCGGCCCGGGCTTCCTCGATCGGCTGCCGCCGATCCGCACGCCGGTGGAAGGCCTGTTGGTGGCCGATACCTGCCACTACTACCCGGAAGATCGCGGGATCTCCGAAAGCATCGGCCTGGCGCGCCGGATGGCGCGCATGCTATGAGCGCGCCGGGTTCCGGAGCCGCGGGAGCGGGAACGGCGACGACGGCGGTCGGGAGAGAGGGCGCGCACCGCTTCGCGCGTTTTCTCGCCACCGGCGGCATCGCGGCGGCGGCCAACCTCGGCTCGCGCATGCTGTTCAGCCTATGGCTGCCCTATACCACGGCGATCGTGCTGGCTTGGGTGGTGGGCGTGAGCTGCGGCTACCTACTGGCGCGCCGCTACGTGTTCGGCGCGGGCGGCCAGCGCACTTGGCGCTCGGCGGCCGCCTTCACGGCCGTCAACCTGTTCGCGCTGCTGCAGACCTGGGCCGTCAGCATGGGGCTCGCCCAGCACCTGATGCCGGCCATCGGCTTCGGCTGGCATGCGCAGGACCTGGCGCACCTGGCCGGCGTCGGGGCACCTGTGTTCACCAGCTACTTCGCGCATCGAAACTGGTCGTTTCGCTGAGGCCGCGCGTCGAGCGGGCCCGGCCGTGGCTGGCAGGGACCCGTCGCTCAGCCGCTCAGCCGCGCGGCACCTGCGTGATCGCCCCGTCACGCTCGTGTGCGCGTCCAATGGCATCGCCGGCGAACTGTTCTTTTATCGCTACAGCACGATTGCCCAACCAAACGCAGGTTCAGCACAAAGCGGTAACCTGGTTCGTGACGAATGTGAGCGAGCCTTACGCGTTTGCGCCGGGCGCGGTGTATCACCTGCGCGAGCCTGACTTGAATCAGTAGGTCTACTACAGTTCATTGTCGCGATATCGTGAAGCAGATTTATGCTCAAGCGATTCTGCACGGCGGAAAATCGCGAACCCCGCTGACGGGGTTGGCGTCGCATCGATTGCCACGTTTATGCCGAAGGACCGGGTCCTGTCGACGTTGGAAATTCGGCTCATGCATCGACTGTTGGAGTAGGTGGCGACCTACCCGACGATCCGGCTCGCCCTGCGCCTCATTTTCCTGACGATGGTGCGCAAGAGCGAATTGATCGAGGCAACGTGAGATCAAGCAGCTTTTGAAGCTGCGGCTACCGGCCTGATCGAACTTGACTCGATGTCTACGGCCCGGGCGATTGGAGCATCCTTATCGATCCGGTCCGAGGTCATGTACCACACGTACATCGGCCACAAAAACATAGGAAGAAACCCTGATTCGCCGCGACGCACCGCGATTGAGATCTCACCTCCTGTCAGGATTGCCAGCTTGCTCACATACCGCCGCTCGCATGTAATTCGACCGCAGCGACTAGCTAAGCGTGAGACGGACGGCGACGCATCGCCAACCATGAAAATGGCGTCATCCATTCCGTTTTCCGAAGCCTCTCTGAAGCTCGCCTAGCGACTCGGCCATTGCTGCATCAATCGGGACCGTGATCTCACGGATCGCTGTAATCGATGTGCTTCCGGATGCCCTGGAGCCCCACATGCACGACGCAACGCAACGCTTTGACGTCATCGTTGTCGGTGGAGGGCCCATGGGCCTATCGACCGCTTACCATCTCGGCAAGCGCAAGGCCAGGACGCTGGTGCTCGAGCAGTTCACCTTCGTGAACCAGCTTGGCAGCTCGGCCGGCGTGTCGCGCCAGTTCCGCATTCCCTATCCCGACGCCTATATGGTCAAGCTGGTCAAGCAGTCGATCCCCTATTGGGACGAGTTGCAAGGCTTGAAGCCGCAGTCGCTCATGGACACGGTCGGCACCTTGTGGTTTGGCGATCCGTCAGTCAAGTCGACAGAGGGCAATATCCCCGCCGCCGGGAAAGACGAGCGGGAGGGGCGGCGACGCGCCCGCTCGAATGACCGCGCGGCTGGTTGAAAGACGTTTGGCGCGCATCAATACCGAAATACCAGCCATTCCCTGCAGTACTGCACGACCCTCTATTTCAGACGTAGCAATAAGGAGCGGCAATGCAATCTCTAAGACTGTGGCGGCATCTCGCGCCCGGCGGTTCATCCCTACGGCGGCTTGCGCTTGGCGAGCAGGTCGCCGAAGACCCTTCCACCAAGCCTCTGCACAAGCATGAGCTATCGACGCGCGACTACGTCACCTATCTGCTGTCCATCGACGCGGAAATCGAGCATTGCCTGATGGTGCAGTATCTGTACGCCGGCTATTCGCTGGGCGGGCCGCAGGTGCCGGAGGCGTTTCGCGACACGGTCCGCAATTGGCAGGAAACCATCCTCGGCATCGCCAAGGAGGAGATGGGCCACCTGATCACGGTGCAGAACGTGCTGCGCCTGATCGGCTCGCCCTTGCATTTCGAGCGTGACGATTACCCATGGGATACGCCGTTCTATCCGTTCCCTTTCATGCTCGAACCGCTGACGCTGGATTCGCTCGCGAAATACGTCTATACGGAGGCGCCGCTCCATTGGGACGGCGGCGAGCTGGGCAAGGATATCCGCCGGCGCGTCGGCGAGCAGGCCTCCAATCCTCATCAGGTCACCGAGCTGTTTCATACGCTGATTCCGCTCGTCAAGCACCACCTGCCCGATGATGTCTTCCAGGCCGACACCTACCGCTGTCAGGCGGATTTCGCCGAATGGGGACGCGGGTACAAGGGCGGCCACAGGGGCGGCGGCGGTCGCTCTCTGGGCGGAACGCCGGACGTGCTCGTGATGCCCGCCACCTCGCGCGACGACGCGGTGAACGCGCTGGATAAAATCTCCAAGCAAGGGGAGGCGCCCCACGGCAAGGATCCCTCGCATTTCGTACGTTTTTTGCGGATCTATGTCGAGATGCTCGCGGTCCTCGAAGGCAGGCTGTGCGGCGTCGACATCTGGCTTGCCGCACGCCCCGACGACTTTCTCGAAGAAGCCTGGACGGAAGCGTACCCGGCAGCGGCGGCCGAGCTGCACGCGGCGAAGGTGCACGACACTTGGCGGCCTTCGCGGCCTGTCGCGGTCAATCCCTACGTGGCGCTCGACCCGGACCTCGAGCCGGAGCAGGGCGGCGCACCCGTGACGCCGATCACCGAGCCGGTGACTCAGCTGTGGGCGTCGCTGTTCAACCTGCGCTACCGCATGCTGCTGCAGTACTTGATCCACAGCTTCACGCTCTACGGCGGGCTCAATGCGGCCGGGCAGTTCACGCCGCGCGGCACGATCGTCAATGCGGCGTTCGGCGAGATGTACAACCTGCGCGCACTCTCGGAGATCCTCATGCAGTCGCGCGTGTCGATCGCGCCGGACGCACCGCTCGCGGGGCCGCCGTTCCAGATGCCCTATACGCTCGACAGCCCGTTCGGTGAGGCAAACCGCTGGCGCGGGCACCTCGATCTGCTCGCGGCATCGGAGAACCTCGTGGTGGACTTGCTGGCCAAGACCGATGCCGGACGCCATCCGTATTTGCTCAGTCTGCGCGAAGCCGACAGGAACCTGGCCGCCGTCGCCAGACGCATCCTGTCCGGCGACGTCGACCTGGCGCTACTCTAGGAGCCGCACATGCCGATACTGGAACTCCGGATTTTGCCGCCCATCGCGGTCGGCAGGCTGGGCGCTGCGGCGACGCCGCTGGAAGCGTTCGACCTCGTCGTCGATCCCGACAACCCGCTCGATTTTCGACGCATTGTGCCGCGTACCACGCTGGAGGTGGATCCCGAAAGCGGCGAGATCGTGAAGGCCTATGTGCCCGACACGATTCGCTTCAAGGACGAGAACAAGAAGGTGCGGCCCGTCGCGCCCTTTCTCGAAGTGTTTGCGCGCACGAGCGAGGCGCCTGATACGCTGCAGCCGCTCACGCTGCAATTGCTCGCGGCCGAACAACTCGATCTCGACGCCCTGCATTGGGACATCCATCTGGGCAACATCAAGATCTACCGCCGCACCAACGACGCGAACGACAAGATCCACGCGAACCTGACCGGCCTCAAGGATCACAAGCGGCACGCGATGCATGGCCATTGCGAGCACTTTCGCCCGGGGCGGCATCTTCCGCTCGGCCACGTCCAGTTCGTCAAGCCGACGGCGCAGTTCCCCGAGATCCGCCTGCGCTACACCCCTGCCGCCGGTATCGTGTACGGTACGCGGCTGGTGCGCCGCACCTCGGACAAGGAACGCGAAGACGAGCTGAAGCTCGATCCCGTCATCGATCGCGACCATCTCCTGCTCTACGCCGAGACGCCGGGCAAGTGGCTCGGCTTCAGGGAGGCGGGCGGCCCCACGAAGGAGCATCCCGCGCCGACCAACCCCGCGCAGATTTTTGCCGGATACGCCGACAAGGATGGCAATCAAGTCAGCTGGGGCTATCTCGACGACGAATGCGATGGCCACGTGCAAGTCGTGCTGACGAGAAAGGACGGCTCCACGCTGCGCGCGCACGGCTATATCGGCGCCGGGCCGCCGGCCTATGCGCCCGATACCATGCCGGTGCGCGTGGTGTCTGACGAGATGGAGCAGATTCTCCACGGCATCCATGTCCCGGAAGAGAGCGTATCGATCGACGAAGCCACGGAGATCGTCCTGCGTGCGCTCGAAACGATCCGCCTCATGAACACCGCCGTCATGAACGGCAACCCGGTCAACGGAAGGCTCAACGTCGCGAGCACGATGGTGCGGCAGAACACGGCCGACTTCGAGCGCTATTACGAGCCGATCGCCGCCGAATCGATCGTCGACAATCTCGCGCTGCGTGCGCTGCACGAGCGCGTGTTCAGCACGCTGGCGGCGGGTGGCGCGCCGTGGTTCGCCAAGCTGCTGCGCCAGCCCGAGGACATCGGCGACCTGACCGCCGAGGGCCTGCGCAAGATGCCGGCCCTGATGCGCGGGGCGGATGGCCGTAGCCTGACGCTCACGCGCCGCCACATCAATCTTGTGATCAAGGCGGCGCGAGACGCGATGTTCGGACAACCTGATCCGAAGGGAGACAAGCATGTCGGCTAACGACCCGAACGTTCCGAAAGACCTCGAGCAGCCCGGCAACGGGGAAATCCGCGCGTCCAACCTGACCGCGCAGATTCACCATCGCGGCGTGGGCAACCCGGCCTCGGTGATGCCGCGCACGGCGATTTCGAATTGCTTCCCGGGCCTGGAGTTCGATTTCCGCAATTTCTGGCGGCGCGCATTCGTCGGCATCACCCTGGTCGAGAACAACAACTACGTCGTCGATGCGGAGCCGGGCTACGAGCATCTCAAGACGCGCCGCCTGCTGAGCTTCGACGGCCACAAGGTCGGCACGATGGTCCTCACGACAGGGCCGGTGCTGCCAGGCGGGGATCCTGTCACGCTGGCGAGCAAGCCCAACCCCAATGCGGTGTCGTTCATGGAGTGGTCGAACTCCATCGCCCGCATCGTGCATTTGCAGGGCAAGCCGGTCGAATGCGAATTCACGGCTCACGAGAACGCCCTGGAAGAGGTGTACTACGACCACGGCAAAACCGAGACACTGAAGACGACGCTCACGCTGAGGCACTTTTTCGAGGGCGACACCGCCAGCTTCAACCTCGAGATGCTGAAGCCGGGCGAGCTGACGCAAGGCCTCTGCGCGCCTTGGCAGAACGACTATCGCGAATGCGCGTGCTACTACTGGGCCGCGTCGCGACCCGACTTCGTCAATGTCGAGCCGGGCGACGACGGGCTGGCGCGCGGCGACATGTGGCTCTCCAAGCGCCGCACAGGCACGTACGTGCCGGACAATCGCGTCGACACGCGGTTGTGGTCCTACGACGATCTGTTCCGGTCCTGGCAGGAGGATCTGCAGTTCGTGATCCGCGGCAAGGATGCCGATGAAACCTGACCCCACCGTCGAGCCGCTCGCGCCGCTGGCGTCGGCGATGGCGGCGCGTATCGTCGAGGCGTCGCGCCCGCGGCATCCCGGGATCCACGTGGTCGAGGATGCGGAGGGCGCGCAGCTGTTGCTCGTGAACGGAAGCCGCCTGTTTCATGTGCCGCATGATCTGCATGACGCGTTTCAGGCGGCGATCGAGGACGGGGACGAGCAGGCCGTCGCCTCGCTGGTCGCGAGCCGCGGGCTCGACATGCGTCCGGCGATCGACGACGATCCGTTGACCGAGATGCCGGTGCACGCGTTGTCGCTTGCCGTCGCGCAGAAATGCAATCTCGGCTGCACCTATTGCTACGCCCAGCAAGGGGAATTTGGCGGCAAGGCGAAGAACATGCCGCTCGAAACCGCGCTGGCGGCAGTCGACCTGCTGATCGGGCAGGCGAGCGAGGGCGGCAAGATCAATCTTGCATTCATGGGCGGTGAGCCGCTCGCCAATCGCGCGGTGCTGCGCGCGGCGACTGTCCACGCGCGGGAGCGCGCCGATGCCCGCGGAATCCGATGCCAGTTTTCAGTGACGACGAACGGCAGTCTGCTGCAGGAAGATGACGGAGCGTTCTTCGAAGAGCACGGCTTCGCTGTCACCGTCAGCCTCGACGGCCCCGCGCCCGTGCATGACCGCTTGCGTCCGTTCAAGGGCGGCATGGGCTCGTTCGATCACATCGTCGAGCGCGTGACGCCGTTGCTGGCGCGCCAGCGGCGCATGCAGGTCTCGGCGCGCGTGACCGTCACGCCGTTCAATCTCGACTTGCCGAGCACGCTCGATACTTTCGTCGCCATGGGGTTCCACAGCGTCGGCTTCTCGCCGCTGCTGCGGGCTTCGAACGGCCGCGCGGAAATGGGCCCGGACGATATGGCAGACATGCTGCAAGGGATGATCGCCTGCGGGCTTGCGTTCGAGCAAAAGGTCATGCGCGGCGAGCGCTACCCGTTTTCGAACATGCAGAACGCGCTGCGCGAAATCCAGCGCGGCACGCATCGGCCGTATCCGTGCGGCGCAGGGGCGGGGTATTTCGGCGTCTCCGCCGATGGCGAGCTGGCGGCGTGTCACCGCTTCGTCGGCGACGAGGCCGGCGTCATGGGGCATCTTTCCACGGGCGTCGATCAGGCGCGCCAGACGACCTGGCTCGCCGAGCGTCACGTGCACCAGCAACAGCCCTGCAATACATGCTGGGCGCGCTATCTTTGCGGCGGCGGATGCCATCACGAGGTCCTCGAGCGCGGACGCAGCGCCTGCGATTACATCCGCGGCTGGCTGCACTATGCAATCGGCGCGCACGGCAGGCTCGCGCGCTATGCGCCGGCCTGGTTTGCCGGTTCGCCTGGCGCGTCGTCCAGCGGTGCGGGAACGGCGTGAATCGCGCGTTCGACATGCTCGTGACCGGCGCCGGTCCCGCTGGCCTGTGCGTGGCGCTGCGCTTGAACCATCTCGGGCATCGCGTGCTGCTCGTCGAGCGAAGCCCGCTATGGCCTCGTCCGCAGATCGGGGAAGCGCTGACGCCGGGTGTCAGAAACATCATCGACTACCTCGACGCGGACGAGGTGCTCGAATCCGTTCCCATCCTCGCAGGCAAGCCCACGAGCGTACGTTGGACGAGCGAATCGATCGAGACGGTGGCGCACGACGGCGCCGTCGTGGAGCGCGCCGCATTCGATGCGGCGCTGCTGCACCTGGCCGTGGCGCGCGGCGTGGAAGTGCTGCGGCCGGCGAGCCTCGCGCAAGTCGACGGAGCGCCCGGTGCCTGGTGCGTGCAAATTGCTACGCCCGACGGGCTGCGGACCGTCGAGGCGCACGTGCTGCTCGATGCCCAGGGCCGGCAGAGCCGGCGCGAGCCGCAGCGCTTGCACGCGCCTCGGTTGTCCACGGTATGGGCCGAAGCCGCGATGGAAACACCGGCTGCGCATGCCGATGCCGCCACGCGCGTGGAAGCACTCGATGACGGATGGATGTGGGGTGCTGCGCTGCCGGGCGGCCGTTACCGCGTGATGTTCACGTTCGATCCCTCCGCACGGGACGACGCGCTCGAACGCGAGCCGGAGTCTGTCTTGCGCAACGCCTGCACGCGAAGCGCCTTGTTCAAGGACATGGCAGGTGTGCGTTGGTGCGATTCGCCGCGCATGTGCGTATCGACGCCCTACGTCGACGCGCTCTCCTGGCAGGACGGCCGCATCAAGCTCGGCGACGCGGCGTTCGCGCTCGACCCGATCTCGTCCTCGGGCGTCGAGAAGGCGATGCGCTTCTCGCTCCAGGCCGCTATCGCGATCAACACGTGGTGCCGGGCAAGCGATGCCTCGGAGCGCGAACTGGCTCGGCGCTTTTACGAATCGCGCCTGATCGAAAGCGCGGCGCGTCACCTCGCATGGACCGCCGGGTACTACCGTCAGGCATGGTGCGCCGAATCGCCTTTCTGGCGCCTGCGCTCGACGCCCGCATTGACGTCCGATCCGGTTGCGACGTCCTCGCCCGGCGACGAAATCGCGGCGCGCGTAGACCTCATGACGCGCGCGCTGCAAGAGGAATGGGCGCGCGTGCCGTCGGACCAGCCGCAGCCCGGCGAGCCCGTGCCTCCGTTGTCCTTGCACAGTCCGATCCGCTTCGCCCGCAATACCGGCATCGTCGTGGTGCCTTGCGCGACCGGCGACCGCGTCACCGCGCATCGCGCCTTGCAGCATCCGAGTCTTGATCGACCCGTCGCGTTCTGGAATGGCGTGGCGCTGTTTCCGCTCCTCGACATGCTGACGCGGGCAACGCATCCACTCGAGCTGATTGCGTTTCTCGGCAGATCGATGGAAGCGGCCAGGGCGCAACAGCTGCTCGAATGGCTGTGGAGCAAGCAAATGGTCGAGCCCGCTGTGTTCGGTGCGTGAATGCCTGTTATTGGGCGGCGCAAGCACACTCGCTTCGTGACCGCTTGTCCCGTCGCGCAGCGATACTTTCCGGACCATCGCTCGTCCGTTGCGGGAACGCGGTTTGAACTGCTGAGGTTTTCTGATGAGCTGGCGAGCGCTCAGCACTGACTCGAGCGTGCTCGAGTCAGCCATCGGGAGATGACGGTTCATCGAATCACTTTGCGACGAGGCAAGAGGCCCGGTGCCGGTGGCAGCCCTCAAAGATCCGCCGAAGTAGCGAGCCCCGGCATCTGAGCGCGACTGGTTCGGTCGAGGAAAGGCACTCCGCGAAGGAGGATTTCGCGGACTGCCTGATCAAGCGTTTCGGGCAAGTAGCCGAGTGCGAGTACACGGCTACTTTCGACGTGTCGGCCTCGAAGGTCGTGGGGATGCAGCTGACCAAGTAATCGTGCCGATCGCTAATACACGACGAGTCGTTCGGATGCTGCCGAGAACGCTGCCGACTTCCCGCGCTCGCCGGATCCAGGGCTTCGTCGCGTCCGCCTTTCAGTTGTTTTTTTAGTGTTCGGACTGGGGTAAGGGAAGTCCGGTTTTGGGGGCTGGAGCGCAAGGCCTTGCTGGCATTGCCTTGGAACACATTCGCGATTCGAGGTTTCTACGTAGAAACTTCAGGAGCTGAGTTAGGACGTGCGCGGTTGTGCAGTGAAAGCGGGCGCGATGCGCTCCTCGCAAACGAGGACAACCTTGTTTGGGTCTACGGTGAACGGAGGTCCTCCGGCGCCCTGGAATTGACGCGTAATATATTGGACTGGCTTTGCCTGGATGATCGCCCGAGCGCGATATCGCTTTGCCGGCGTTCTGCAAATTTCCCAAGACTCCAACATGCGTATCCCGCCGCTCAAGGCCATCATCGCGTTCGAAAGCGTCGCCCGGACCAAAAGCGTCAACCGCGCGGCGGAAGAGCTCGGCCTGACCGCGTCCGCCGTCAGTCATCAGCTCAGCAACCTCGAATCGCAGATCGGTCAGCCGCTGTTTCAGCGCTCGGGGCGCGGCCTCGTCCTCACGCCGACCGGCGAACGCTATTTGGCCGACGTCACCGGCTCGTTGGCCGATCTCAGCCGCGCGACCGAGCGCGCGTCGAGCCGCACCGAAGTCGATATCCTGCGCGTGCATTCGAGCCCGAGCTTCGGGTTGATGTGGCTGCTGCCGCGGTTGTCGTCGTTTCAGGAGGCGAACGGCGATATCCAGCTGAACCTCGCGTGCTCTTACGAAAACGTGTCGTTCTCGAACGGCTTCTACGATATCGACGTCCGGCACGGCTATGGCAACTGGGATAACCTCGAGGTCCGGACCGTGCGCGGCGAGTTCATCGCGCCGCTCGCGTCGCCGCGCTATCTCGAACGGCATCCGGTCAAGGCGCCGGAAGACCTGTTAGCGCATCGTCTGATCTATTCCGAAACGCCGCTGGTCCAGTGGAAGCAGTGGTTCGGCCGGACCGGCGTGCCGCAGGCGGCCCAGAAGACCTTCGATTTTTCGTTCGACCGTTCATACATGTCGCTCGAAACCGCCGCGCTCGGCCTCGGCATTGCGCTCGAAAGCCTGATGCTCGCGTCGGTGAAGATCCGCGAAGGGCTGCTGGTGCCGGTGTTCGGCTCGGCCCATGCGGTCGAAGTCGGCGCACATCATCTCGTTTACCCGCGGCAGAACGCGGAGCTGCCGCGCGTGAAGCGCTTCCTTGCCTGGATCGAGCGAGAAGTCGCGGCTCATCAGCAAACGGGTTGAGCGGGCCGTTCGGCCGCGCCCCCGGGGATATCGTGCTGCAGCACCGGCCGCGCGCCGTCATCTGAATTTTTCTCAACTATGGCTGAGCGTTTCCGCGTTGATGCGGGTGTCAGGGGAGCCGACACTCCATGCACACATCAACACACAGGAGACGACCGATGTTGCTCGACCAGAAGACCATCATCGTGACCGGCGCCGCGTCGTCGCGCGGTATCGGCAAGGCCACTGCCCGGGCACTGGCCGCCCACGGCGCACGCGTGGCGATCCTCGACCTTCGTCGGGAAGACGCAGAGGCGGCAGCCGCCGAACTCGGGCGCGACCATCTCGGCCTGGCCTGCGACGTGACCGACCGCGACGCATGCGTGGCCGCAGCCCGTGCGACGCTGGAACGCTATGGCCGCATCGACGGCCTCGTCAACAACGCCGGCATCACGCAACCCGTGCGCACGATGGAGATTTCCGGGCGCGACTTCGATGCGATCGTCGACGTGAACCTGCGCGGCACGCTGTACATGTCGCAAGCCGTTCTGCCGGCGATGCAGGAGCAGCGCGGTGGCAGCATCGTGTGCATGTCGTCGGTATCCGCGCAGCGCGGCGGCGGCATCTTCGGCGGGCCGCACTACAGCGCCGCGAAGGCCGGGGTGCTTGGGCTCGCGAAGGCGATGGCGCGTGAATTCGGTTGTGACCATATCCGCGTCAATTCGATCACGCCGGGCCTGATCCAGACCGACATCACCGGCGACAAACTGACGCCCGACATGCGCGCGGACATCATCAAGGGCATTCCGCTCGGCCGCCTCGGCGAAGCCGACGATGTCGCCCATGCATGCCTGTTCCTGCTGAGCGACCTGTCGAGCTATCTGACGGGTATCACGCTCGACGTCAACGGCGGGATGCTGATCCACTGAAAACGGCGCCGCGACACGTGCGGCGCCGCCCATCATGCACCCGGGACAACCCGGGGCCGTGGCAGGAGACAAACATGAGAGCAAAGTATCCCGCACCGCCGGTTCACGGCGAGATGCTGCAACAGGGCGATGTACAGACGTTCGAAGCGGCGACCTATGCGAAGGTCGCGCGCCGGCTGATCCCGTTCCTGATGTTGTGCTACCTCGGTGCCTATCTCGACCGGGTCAACGTCGGATTCGCGAAACTGCAGATGCTCAACGACCTGCGGTTCAGCGAGACCGTGTACGGAATGGGCGCAGGCATATTTTTCCTCGGGTACTTTCTGTTCGAAGTGCCGAGCAACCTGATCCTGCATCGGGTCGGGGCGCGCCGCTGGCTCGCGCGCATCATGCTGACGTGGGCCGTGATATCCGCGAGCTTCGTGTTCGTGAAGTCGCCTACCGCGTTCTATGCGCTGCGGTTTCTGCTCGGTGTCGCCGAAGCGGGCTTTGCGCCGGGCGTGATCCTGTACCTCACGTACTGGTTCCCGTCGGCGCGGCGCGCGAAGGCGCTGTCGCTGTTCTTCATGGCGATTCCGCTCGCGGGGATCATCGGCGGGCCGCTGTCCGGCGCGATCATGCATTCGCTGCACGGCGCGATGTCGATGGCCGGCTGGAAGTGGCTGTTCCTGCTCGAAGCACTGCCTTCGTTCGTGCTGGGCTTTGCGATCCTGCTGTATCTCGACGACGGCATCGACCGCGCAAAATGGTTGACCGATGCCGAAAAGGCCTTGCTCGTGCGCAACGTATCGGCCGATGCCGCGCACACGACCGCTCACCTGTCGATTCGCGCATTCGTCGCCGATCGCCGGCTCTGGCTGATGGCCGCGATCTATTTCTGCGTCGTGCTCGGGCAGTACGGCCTGACGTTCTGGCTGCCCACGATCATTCGCAAGGCCGGTGTCGCCGATCCGCTGTGGGTCGGGCTGTTCACCGCGATTCCGTATGCGTGCGCGATCGTCGCGTTGCCGCTGATCGGCATGAGCGCCGACCGCCGCCGCGAGCGCCGCTTCCATCTCGCGGTGCCGATGCTGATCGCGGCGGCGGGTTTCGCGACGTTGCCGATGCTGGGCAGCGTCGGCGAATCGATCGTGTGCCTGAGCATCGCGTCTGCCGGCATTCTCGCGTCATCGTCGCAGTTCTGGTCGCTGCCGACGGCGCTGCTCGGCGGGATGTCGGCCGCCGCGGGCATTGCCGCGGTCAACTGCTTCGCGAACCTCGCGGGATTCTTTTCCCCGGCGATCGTCGGCTGGCTGAACGACCTGACCGGCAGGTCCACCGCCGGGCTGCTCTTCATCTCCGTTGCGATTGCGTTCGGCGCGCTGCTGGTGTTCCTGGTGCCGCGATCCGTGAACCGCTGATTCGACCTGCATACCTTCTGATCCAATACTGGAGTAATCGATGGATACCGAAACGATCCATGAAGCGGTCACGCTCGCCGAGCGCGCGTACTGCATCCGCAGAAACGCCG
Source organism: Burkholderia sp. Ap-955 (assembly GCF_011753045.1). Classification (NCBI taxonomy): domain Bacteria; kingdom Pseudomonadati; phylum Pseudomonadota; class Betaproteobacteria; order Burkholderiales; family Burkholderiaceae; genus Burkholderia; species Burkholderia sp. Ap-955. The sequence goes on along the minus strand of NZ_VWWH01000014.1, from coordinate 55,686 downwards.
TGCTGATGGGCGAAGTCCAGGGCCAGGGCTACGTCGGCCAGGCGCTCGACATCGCCGACGTACTGGCCGTCGCGTACTTCGGCGCGATGCGCTATCGCCCCGACGATCCCGAGTGGGAAGGGCGCGACCGCTTCCTGCTGTCGAACGGTCACTATGCGATCGCGCTGTACGCCGCGTTGTTCGAAGCCGGCATCCTGCCGGCCGACGAACTCGAAACCTACGGCAGCGACGATAGCCGCTTGCCAATGTCCGGGATGGCGAGCTACACGCCGGGGATGGAGATGTCGGGCGGCTCGCTCGGGCAGGGGCTGACGATTGCGGTCGGTCGTTGCCTCGGTCTGAAGCACAAAGGCTCGGACGCATTCGTCTATACCCTGTTCTCGGACGGCGAACTGGACGAAGGCGCGATCTGGGAAGGGCTGATGTCGGCCGCGCACTGGAAGCTCGACAACCTGATCGCGATCGTCGACGTGAACAACCAGCAGGCCGATGGCCCGTCGACACAGATCATGGCGTTCGAGCCGCTGGTCGATAAGCTCGAGGCATTCGGCTGGTACACGCAACGCGTGGACGGCAACGACATCGATGCGGTGAAGCGCGCGTTCGACCATGCGCGCGAACATGACGCGCCGCAGCCGCGCATCATCGTCTGCGACACGAAAATGGGGTGCGGCGTGCCGTTCCTCGAAGCACGCGAGAAAAGCCATTTCATTCGCGTCGATGCGCACGAGTGGAAGCTCGCGCTCGACGCACTCGAAGCAGGGAGACACGCATGAGCACCGTCGACAACAAGCCGCGCCTGAAGACTTCCGCGATGATCGCGTCCATCGCGGCCGACGGGCAGGCGACCCGCGCCGCGCCGTTCGGCCATGCGCTCGCGAAGCTCGCGCGGACCAACGAGAACGTGATCGGCATGACGGCCGATCTCGGCAAGTACACCGACCTGCACATCTTCGCGAAGGAATTTCCCGAGCGTTACTACCAGATGGGGATGGCCGAGCAGCTGCTGATGGGTGCGGCCGCCGGATTCGCGCACGAAGGGGCGCAGCCGTTCGTCACGACCTATGCGGTGTTCGCGACGCGCCGCGCATACGACTTCATCCATCAGGCGATCGCCGAGGACAATCTCGATGTGAAGCTGGTGTGTGCGTTGCCGGGCCTCACGACCGGTTACGGGCCGAGCCACCAGGCGGCCGAGGATCTGGCGCTGATGCGCGCGATGCCGAACATGACCGTGATCGATCCGTGCGACGCGCTGGACATCGAGCAGATGGTGCCCGCGATGGCCGCGCACAAAGGGCCGGTGTATGCGCGCCTGCTGCGCGGCAACGTGCCGGCCGTGCTTGACGAATACGATTACCGTTTCGAACTCGGCAAGGCGAAGATGCTGCGCGACGGCAACGACGTGCTGCTGATCTCGTCCGGGATCATGACGATGCGTTCGCTCGAGGTCGCGAAGGCGCTCGAGGCCGATCGCGTCGATGTCGCGGTGCTGCACGTACCGACGATCAAGCCGCTCGACACGGCGACGATCGTCCGCGAGGCGTCGCGCAGCGGGCGCATGGTGATCGTCGCGGAAAACCATACGGTGATCGGCGGGCTCGGCGAAGCGGTAGCGACCGCGCTGCTGGCGGCCGGCGTTGTCGTGCCGTTCCGGCAGATCGGGTTGCCCGATGCGTATCTCGCCGCGGGTGCGCTGCCGACGCTGCACGATCGTTACGGGATCTCGGCCGGCGCGATGCGGACGAATATCCGGTCGTGGGCCGGGTGACGGCCTGACGGCCGCCCAGCGTCGTCTCCGCGCGCGACGACGTCGAATGCTTCGTCCGTGACGGTCACGTCGATGGTCGCGTCGGGATAACGCACCGCAAAGCTTGCCAGCCACGGCCCCGACAGGAAGGGCTCGGCAATCGACGTGGCCGAGAGCCGAAGATGGCCGCGCGGCGCGGCGCGTCGGTTGTGCCTCAACGACGTCCTTGGCGCCGTGACGGATGAATTCTCTCCGCACTGCGGAGAGAATTCAAGCTATGCCCGCCGCGGCTCATTCCTTGCTCGATTGCTTTCTCGGTATTTCCGAGAACGTTCGAACAAGGAGGGCCTGATATGAAAGCAGTCGTATTTCACGGTATCGGCGACATTCGCATCGACACGGTGCCCGATCCCGAAGTCACCGACGCGACCGACGCGATCGTGCGCCTGACGGCCAGCGCGATCTGCGGCACCGACCTGCACATGGTGCGCGGCACCCTCGACGGGATGAAGCCGGGCACGATCCTCGGCCACGAGGGTGTCGGCATCGTCGAGACGGTCGGTCGCGACGTGCGCAACCTGCGGCGCGGCGATCGTGTGCTGATTCCGTCGACGATCGCATGCGGCAGTTGCGCGTACTGCCGCGCGGGCTACACCGCGCAATGCGATGTCGCGAACCCGGGCGGCCCACGCGCGGGTACCGCGTTCTTCGGCGGTCCGGCCGACAGCGGCGCGTTCGACGGGCTGCAGGCCGAATACGCGCGCACGCCGCTTGCGCACGCGAGCCTGATCCGACTGCCGGATGCGATCGACGACGATCGCGCGATCCTGATGTCGGACATTTTTCCCACCGGCTATTTCGGCGCGCAGCTCGCGGAAGTGAGTCCGGGCGATACGGTCGCCGTGTTCGGTGCGGGGCCGGTCGGCCAGTTTGCGATCGCGAGCGCGAAGCTGATGGGCGCCGGACGCGTGATCGCGGTCGACCGCGTTGCGTCGCGTCTCGAGATGGCGTGCGCGCAAGGCGCGGAGATCGTCGATTTTTCGGAGGACGATCCGGTCGAGACGGTGCTGCGGCTGACGGGCGGGATCGGCGTCGATCGCGTGATCGATGCGGTGGGTGTCGACGCGATGCGCGCGACGCACGGGCCGGCCGCGGCCGATCGCGATGCGGCGCATGCATTCGATGCGGAAGTCGAGGCGATCGCGCCGCACCGCAAGCCGGACGGCCGCAACTGGGTGCCAGGCGACGGGCCGTCGCAGGTGCTGCAATGGGCGGTGCGCGCGGTCGCGAAAGCCGGCACGGTGGCGGTGATCGGCGTGTATCCGCCGGCGTCGCGCGTGTTTCCGGTCGGCGATGCCATGAACCGCAACCTGACGATCAAGATGGGCAACTGCAATCACCGAACAGTGACGCCGCCGCTCGTCGAGCTCGTGCGCAGCGGCGCATTCGACCCGCTGTCGGTGCTCACGCGTTGCGAACCGCTGACGAATGCGATCGATGCCTATCGCGCGTTCGACACGCGCGAGCCGGGCTGGATGAAGGTGAAGCTGACGCCATGACGATGCCAACCGAAACCGGGAGGACTGCGATGAACGATCAATACGACAACTGCATGGCCGCTTGCGACGCATGCGCACACGCATGCGATGCGTGTACGGCCGCGTGCCTCGTCGAGCGCGACGCGCAAGCGCTGGCCGACTGCATCGCGCTCGACATCGAATGCGCGCAGCTGTGCCGCTTCGCGTCGGGCGCGATGGCGCGCCGCAGTGTGCTTACGCCAAGCATCTGCGCGCTGTGTGCGCAAGCATGCGACCTGTGTGCGGCCGAATGCCTGCGGCATGCACACGATCATTGCCGCCGCGGCGCGCTCGCGTGTGAAGCATGCGCGGCGATGTGTCGCGCGGTGGCTTGAGCACGGCGGTCACGGCGTGTCGCGAACCCGGCGCGCGACGCGTTGCAGCAGCGCGTCGAGCACGGCTATTTCGACGGGCTTCACGAGGTGCTCGTCGAAACCCGCGCGTTCGGTGCGTTCAAGGTCCGCGGCGCTGGCATGTCCCGACAGCGCAACGCAGGTCGCGTCGCGCAGTGCGTCGATCGCGCGCAGTTCGTGCAGGAGCGTGAAGCCGTCGACGTCGGGCATCGTGAGGTCGAGGATCATCAGCTGCGGCGCGTAGTCGCGGGCGAGCGCCAGTGCGTCGCGCGCGTTGTAGGCGACGCGGGGCGCGTGCCCTTTCACCTGCAGCAGCACGGCGAGCGTGTCGGCCGAATCGCGATTGTCGTCGACGATGACGATACGGAGCGGCGTGGTGTCCGTCTGCGCGGACTTGACCGGCCCGCGCACCTCGTCGCGTGTCGCGCGCGCCATGCGGTCGATCGGCAACCGCACCGTAAACGTCGCACCGCGACCGGGGCCGTCGCTTTCGGCCGAGATGCGCCCGCCGTGCAGTTCGACGAACGTCCGGCAGATCGCGAGACCCAGCCCGAAGCCTTCGGCCGGCCGCCGGTCCGACCCGCTTTCCTGCTCGAACAGGTCGAAGATGGTTTCGAGCGCGTCGCGCGCGATGCCGACGCCACGATCGGTCACGCGGATCGCGACGACCGGCCCCTCGATCCGGGCGCCGACGTCGATGCGTCCGTCGAGCGGCGAGAACTTCGACGCGTTGTCGAGCAGGTTGTGCAGCACCTGGACGAGCCGCGCATCGTCACCGTGCAGCGGCACGGCATCGGATGGCAGATCGACGTGGATCTGCTGCCCGCGCGCGGCCAGCTTCGGCTGGATGCTTTCAACGCCGCGGCACACGATGTCGCGCACGGTAATGGGGCGGTCGTCCAGCTCGAGCTTGCCGGCGGTGATGCGCCCGACGTCGAGCAGGTCGTCGACGAGCCGCGTCAGTTGCGTGACCTGACGATTCACGGCGTCGCGGCACTGCGCGAGCGAGGGGGCCGGGTTGGCCAGGCTCTGCAGCACGCCGACCGAATGGCGCAAGGGCGCGAGATGGTTGCGCAGCTCGTGCGCGAGCATCGCGATGAACACGCTGAGCCGGTGCGTCGACGCTTCGAGTTCCTCGAGCCGCTTGCGCTCGGTCATGTCGCGCGTGATCTTGATGAAGCCGCAGAGCTGGTGCAAGTGATCGTGCACGGGCGTGATCGTCACGCTTGCCCAGAACTGCGAGCCGTCCTTGCGCACGCGCCAGCCTTCGTCCTCGAAGTGGCCGTGGGCGGCCGCTTCGGCGAGCCCGAGCGACGGCCGGCCGGCCGCGATCGCGTCGGGCGGATAGAAGCGCGAGAAGTGGTGGCCGACGATCTCCGCGGCGCGATAGCCCTTGATGCGCGCGGCCCCCGCGTTCCAGGTCGCGACATTGCCGTGCGGATCGAGCATGAACACCGCGTAGTCGGTGATCGACTCGACCACCGTCTGGAACCGGAACTCGGCGAAGCGGTGCAACAGGTCGCACGCCTCGGATTGCCCGAGCGGCGGGGGATGCGAGCGAGGATCGATGTCGTCTTTCATCATCGGAGCGGCTTGTCGAAGACGGGCGAGCGAGCACGCCCGGCCACCGTCGGGCGGGCCGGCGGCGGCGGTACGAACCGGATTGGCACCCCGAAAGCATAAGGGAACTCAACGCGGGTGATCAATGGGCGCGCATCGGTTGTGCCGATCGTCGTGCCGGCCGCGCGAAATCGGTTCCAGCGGTTCCGGGGCGCGATGCGGCATGCCGATTGCGCGCGCTTGCGGTCCGCCAGCCATGCCGCGGTTGCCCGGGTGCACGCGGCCGCGAGCCCCGCAAGGAGAGCGACATGAACAGCACGCTGAACCCCGACAACGAACCGTCCGACCCGGACGACGACAATGCCAGTCGCGGCCGCGACGGCCGCGCACTGGGGCCGAGCGACTCCTCCGACAGCGGCAGCGACACGGCCGGCGCGCGGCGTCATCCGTTCGACGTCGATTCGCCGCTCGACGATCATGCGCTCGAACGTGGCGATGCAGCGCTCGACAGCGATACGGACCGTGCGGGCACCGGTGAGCGCGCGTCGGCGGACGGCGATTCGACGCTCGACGAAGGCATGGACATTATGCCGGACCGCACCGAGCGGCTGAGCGGGCCCGGACGCACGACGGAATCGGATGACCAGGACGAAGCGGGCGATGACGGCACGCCGTGACGCCCGGCACGCAAAAACTGCAATCGCGTTGCAGATTCTCGCGTCCGGCAGCAGATCGGCGTCGCAATGCGCGTCTGTCTTCCCTCGGCCACGACATCGGCACGCGACTTGCATTCGAGCTGACCGACGCGCGCCGTGACACGGCATGGGGCCGTGCGCGGCGCAGGCGCGATCAAGGAGGGACACGATGCAACGACGATATCCCGGACGGCACGGCGAACGCGGTGGCCCGCCCGACTGGCAGGAGCGCAACGAACGCGCATACCGGGGCGCCGGCGAGCGCGGCATCCCGGACGATCCGGCGCGATGGCCCGAAGAGGGCGACGAGGCGGCGTACCGCCGCTTCGCGAGCGAGGACGTCGGTCCGGAAGACTGGGGCAGCGAATGGAGCGAACGCGCGGCGCGGCCGGTCGGCCAGCGGCGCGGCGGGGCCGAGGCGGGCTGGCAGGGCGACTTCCAGCGCCAGCCGGCGCGCGAACCCGATCCCGGCTACGGCGAGCGCGAACGTCGCGCGCAGGGCCGCGACTGGCGGGAAAGCCAGTACGGGGAAAACCAGTACCGCGGCGTTCCCCCGGAGTTTCGCGGGCATTACCAGATGGGCGGGTACGACAGCGACCGCGCCTACGGTGACCCGTACGGCAATCGGCGCTACGGCGGCGCCCCCGACTTGTCGCGGTTCGGCAGCGACGCCGAACGCGACGCGCTGCGCAATCGTCGCGGGCCGAAGGGCTATACGCGATCGGACGAGCGGATCCGCGAAGATGTGTGCGAGCGGCTCACGCGTGCACTCGACATCGACGTGAGCGACGTCACGGTGCAGGTACAGGATGGACGCGTCGAACTGGACGGCACGGTGCCGGCGCGATGGATGAAGCACGGTATCGAGGATCTGGCCGACGGCTGCATGTGCGTGCGCGACGTCGAGAATCGCGTGCGGGTTCGTCGTGAGGGCGAGCACGATTCGGGGATGGTGCTGCATCCCGACCAGCGGACCGTGACGCCGACGCAGCCTGCCGCGCTCGATCCCGAGCCGGGCACCGTCGGTCGCGACCGCGAGCGCAAACCGCACCACTGAGCGCGCGTGCACGAAACGGCGCGCCCCGAACCGCCTCCCGCACGCATGACGACGGGAACCGACGATACGCCGCCCGGGCGGTGCTCGTGATCGTCGTCGGCAAGTACGGCGGCGGCTTCACCGCGATCCTCTTCGTCACGTTCGCGATCCATGCGGCATGCACGGCCGTGTTCAAGCGCCTGCGGATGCGCTACCAGCGACGCGTGAATGCGCTGGAGGCCGAGTCGAACGCGCGTTTGGTCGACCGCCTGCTGAACGTCGATACGGTCAAATATTTCGCGCGCGAGGACGTCGAGCGCGACCGGCTCGAACGTGTGCTCGACGCATGGCGCGAGGCGGGCGTCGACAACCCGTACGCGCCGTCGACGCCGCATATCGGGCAGAGCGCGTGCATCGGCGCGGGGATCGCGGCCGTGATGCTGCTGGACGAACTGTGGCGCGCGCGCCGGGCCGACTGGCCGGCGCTGCTCGTGTGCGACATCGACCTGGGCGACGACGAGGAAGACGGCTATGCGGTGATGTCGCGCATTCGCCAGATCGACGCCGCGCGTGATCGGGAAGGCCGCGCGCCGCTCGAGGGCGTGACGCTGTCCGGCCACGCGCGCGGTCGAGGCCGGTTTCCATGCTTACCTGACCAAGCCCGCGGCAACGGCCGACCTGATCGCGACGTTGCGCGCACTCGCATTTTCCTCTGGAGAAACCCATGTCCCACCCACCACCCGAAGCGCTGACCGGCCGCCGCGCCGGTAGCGCGTTTGTCGACCGCCCGACCGCGGTCGCCGCGGTCGAACTGCTCCTGCCGAGCCTGTCGGCCGCGCTGCAGAGCGACTTCGTCGGCGACAGCGGTTGCCTGCACATCGTGATCATGGATCCCGCGCTCGGGCCTCACGACGCGGCGTTCGAGGACGCGATCCTGTATGAGTTCTCGTTGCCCGACCCGAAGGAGTGGGACGCCGACTACCGCGCGTATGCGCGCGCGAAGGCGCGGCTGTCGTGGGAAACGGGCCGCGACGGCCACGTCGTGCAGGCGCTGGAGCCGTACCGGCTGCGCGCGGGCGATACGAACCTGTGGGGCGGTGTCGCGCTCGGCGGGATCGTGGTCGGCGTGTCGGGCGCGCAGCCGTGGTTCGACGAGGCATTCGCGGGCTGCATCGCGCACTGCCTGCGTGCGCTCGCGAAGCGCCGCGCGCAGGCGACGCCGGACGCGCTGGCGATCTGAGCGCGGCCGGCCGGGGCGGTTTTTACAGCAGCTTATAAAAAAGCCAGCGATCGCGTACCGGCGCGCGAGGCGGCACGGGCGCACGCAAGTCGGCACGGTTCTCGCTGTATCTCCGGCACCGACGCTTGTCGCGACACGCGTCACAGCCAGTCCGGATGCGTCCGGACGTCCCCAGGAGGTGCAGGTGAACGACGTCAAACACGATCCGGCCCAAGCGCCGCTCGCCGGCCGCGTCGCGCTGGTGACCGGCGGCGGCCGCGGGCTCGGCGAGGCCATTTGCGAAGACCTGGCGCGGCACGGTGCGCACGTGATCGTCGCCGATCTCGACGGCGACCGCGCGGTCGCCGTCGCGCAGCGGCTCGAACGGCACGGCGGGCCGGCGGTCGGCCGGCCGCTCGACGTGCGCGACGAGGCGTCCGTGCTGCAGGTCGTGCACGACGCGCGGGAAGCGCTCGGCGACCTCGACGTGATCGTCAACAACGCGGCGATCGACGTGACCGCGCCGATCGACGACGTGAGCGTCGATGCGTGGCGGCAGGTGCTGATGACGAACCTGCTCGGCCCCTACCTGATGTGCCACGCCGCCGTGCCGATGATGAAGGCGCGCGGCACCGGACATATCGTCAACATCGCGTCGACCGCGTCGAAGCGCGCGTGGCCGAATGCGTCCGCCTATCACGCGACGAAGTGGGGGCTGCTCGGGCTGTCGCACGCGCTGCATGCCGAACTGCGGCCGGCCGGCGTGAGCGTGTCGGCGATCGTCGCGGGCGGGATGCGCACGCCGTTCCTGCTCGACCGCTTCCCGGACATCGACGCGGACACGCTGCAGCCGGCCGAGAACGTCGCGGCCGCCGTGCGCTTCGTGCTGATGCAGCCACCCGGCACCGTGGTGCCGGAACTGATGGTGCTGCCGATGAAGGAGACGTCATGGCCCTGAAGCGCGAAAGGGGGCTGCCCGGGGCCGTGCTGATCGACAAGGACGGCACGTTGCTCGACGACGTGCCCTACAACGTCGATCCGGCGCGGATGCGCCTCGCACCGGGCGCGGCACGCGCGCTGCGCACGCTCGGCACGACCGGCATGCCGATCGTGGTCGTCTCGAACCAGCCGGGCGTCGCGCTCGGCCGCTTTACCGAAAACGAGCTGGGCGCGGTCCGTCGGCGTCTCGCCGAACTGTTCGAAGCGAACGGCGCGACGCTGGCGGATTTTTTCTACTGCCCACATCATCCGCTGGGCAGCGTGCCGGCTTATACGGTCGACTGCGTCTGCCGCAAGCCGCGCCCCGGCATGTTGCGTCGCGCGCTGGCCGCGCTGGGCGTCGTCCCCGAATGGAGCTGGATGATTGGCGACATCCTCGACGACGTCGCGGCCGGGCGCGCCGCGCGTTGCCGCACGATCCTCGTCGACTGCGGGCACGAGACCGAATGGCGCACCGGCGCCGCGCGTACGCCGCACCATGTCGTCGATCGCGTCGACCTCGCGGCCGACATCGTCGCGCGCGAAGCCGTGCGGCGGCACGGCACGTGGGTGCGATGATGAACGCGGCGTGGCGTCGCGCGCGACGCATCCTGTGCGTGCGGCTCGACAGCGTCGGCGACGTGCTGATGACGACGCCCGCGTTGCGCGCGCTGAAGGAAAGCGGCGAGGGTCGCCGGCTCACGCTGCTGACGTCGCGCACGGGCGCCGCGCTGGCGGCGCACCTGCCGATGGTCGACGACGTGTGGACCTACGACGCGCCGTGGGTCAAGCACCCCGACGTGCGCGGCGATCCGGTGGCCGATCTCGACATGATCGCTCGGCTGCTGGCCGGCCGTTTCGATGCGGCCGCGGTCTTTACCGTCTACAGCCAGAATCCGCTGCCCGCCGCGATGATGTGCTGGCTGGCGGGCATTCCGCTGCGGCTCGCGCATTGCCGCGAGAACCCGTATGAACTGCTGACCGACCGCGTGCCGGAAAGCGAACCGGAGTCGCACGTGCGGCACGAGGTGGCGCGGCAGCTTGCGCTCGTGCGCGCGATCGGCGCCACGACGTCGAACTGGCGGATGGCGTTCGAACCGGGCGACGCGGCGCGGCGCGCGGTCAGTGCGCGATTGCGGGCCGCGTTGCAGTGCATCGGCGGCCCGCGCCGGCCGGACGCGCCATCCGCGCGCTGGCTCGTCGTTCATCCGGGCGCGAGCGCGGCGTCGCGTCGCTGGCCGGCCGAGCGCTTCGGCGAGGTGGCCGCGAGCGTCGCGCCGCTGTTCGACGGCATCGCAGTGACGGGTAGCGAGAGCGAGCGCGCGCTGGTCGACACGGTGTGCGCCCGCGCGGGCCCGCGCGCGGTGCCGTTGGCGGGCGCGCTGTCGCTCGGCGAACTCGGCGCGCTGATCGAGACGGCCGACCTGCTGCTGTCGAATAATTCCGGCCCGGTGCATCTCGCGGCCGCGCTCGGCACGCCGGTGGTCGATCTCTATGCGCTGACCAATCCGCAGCACACGCCCTGGCGGGTGCCGCATCGGGTGCTGAACGTCGACGTGCCATGCCGCAACTGCTACCACAGCGTGTGCGATCAACCCGGCCATCCGTGCCTGCGCGCGGTGAGCGTCGACGATGCGGTCGCAGCCGTGCACGCGCTGCTGCGCGGCCGCATACGCCATGCGCGGCGGGCGGCCGTGCGGGCCGCCATGCATGGCGACGGACCGGTCGAGGCGAGGACATCGAACGTGATTCCGTTCGCGCCCGCCATCACGAGGAGCTGACGCATGCCCGCACCGATCCATACGCTCGGCATCAACGCCGCCTTTCACGACAGTGCGGCGTGCCTCGTGCGCGACGGCATCGTGATCGCAGCCGCCGAGGACGAACGCTTCACGCACGTGAAGCACGCGAAGCGCCCGGTACCGTTCTCGACCTGGGAGCTGCCCTACCATGCGATCGACTACTGTCTCGCGGAGGCCGGCATCGTGCTCGCGGACGTCGACCATGTCGCGTATTCATACGATCCGTGGTTCGAGCTCGACCGCGACACTGCCGAGCCGTCGCTGACCTTGCCGCTTTCGCCGTCGGCCCACGCGCCGCGCAACGGCGGCGCGTCGCCATGGCATCCGCTGTTCCTGTCGTCGATCGTGAACGCGCCGCGCCAGCTCGCGGGCGGTGCGCCGCACCACCTGCAGCGACGTTTTCGCGGGGTCACGCACGACGGGCCGTTCCGCTGGCATTTCGTCGAGCACCATCTCGCGCACGAGGCGAGCGCGTTTCTCGCGGCGCCTTTCGAGCGCTGCGCGGTGATGACGATGGACGGGCGCGGCGAGCGTGCGACGACGAGCTACGGCGCGTTCGACGGCCGGTCGTACCGGCGGCTCGGCCAGGTCAACCTGCCGCATTCGCTTGGGTTGCTGTACGAACGCGTGACGCGCTACCTCGGCTTCCTGCATTCGTCCGACGAGTACAAGGTGATGGCGCTCGCGTCATACGGCAAGCCGGTGTTCGCCGACGCGATGCGCAAGCTGGTGCGCTACGACGGCGACGGACGCTACGCCATCCTCGACGGCGATCTCGTCGCGCTGTTCGGGCCGCCGCGCGAACGCGGCGGCCCGATCGAGCCGCATCACTGCGACATCGCGCATGCATTGCAGCGCGTGCTGGAAGAAACGGCCTTGCAGGCGGTCGACTGGCTGGCCACCGGCACCGGCGAGCGACAGCTCGCGATGGCTGGCGGCGTCGCGCTGAACTGCGTGATGAACGCGAAGATCCGCGATCGCGGCTCGTTCGACGACGTGTGGGTGCAGCCCGCCGCCGGCGATGCCGGCACCGCGCTCGGCGCGGCGCTGTGGACCGACTTCCGGATGCGCGGCGAGCGCGGCGCATGGCGGATGGACCATGCGTATCTCGGGCCGTCATACGGTGACGACGCGATCGAGGCGTTCCTGAAGGACGCCCAGCTGCCGTACCGGCGGCTGGCCGACGTCGCCGCGCAAACGGCTGCGCTGCTCGCGGCGAACCGCGTGATCGGCTGGTTCCAGGGGCGCATGGAGTTCGGCCCGCGCGCGCTCGGCGCACGCTCGATCCTCGCGTCGCCGACCGACCCGGACATGCAGCGCAAGCTCAACCGGATCAAGGATCGAGAGGACTTTCGCCCGGTCGCGCCGGTCGTGCTCGAAAGCAAGGCGCATCACTGGTTCCGCGGCGGACGGCGCACGCCGCTGCGCGCGCCGTTCATGCTGTTCGTGTACGACGTCGCGCCCGGCGCCGAAGCGACGATTCCGGCCGTGCGCCATATCGACGGCACCGCGCGCGTGCAGACCGTCGACGACATCCAGCATCCGCTGCTGCACGCGTTGCTGACCGAGTTCGACGCGCTCACCGGCGTACCGGTGCTCGTCAACACGTCGTTCAATACACGCGGCGAACCGATCGTCTGCACGCCGCGCGACGCGCTCGAATGCTTCTGGACGTCGCCGCTCGACGCGCTCGTGATCGGTTCGTTTCTGCTGGAGAAACCGAGATGAACGCGCGCGACACGCAACTGCCGCCGGTCGTGTCGGTCGTCGTGCCGACCTACCGGCGGCCCGACCTGCTCGAACGCTGCCTCGAAGCACTGTGCGTGCAGGTGTTCGACCCGACGACCTACGAGATCATCGTGGTCGACGACGACGCCGCCGGCAGCGCGCGGCCTGTCGTCGAGCGGTGCCGTGCGCGCGTGACCGACGTGCCGGCGATCCGCTACATGACCGCGCCCGCCACGCAGGGGCCGGCCGGTGCGCGCAACGTCGGCTGGCGCAGCGCGTGCGGCGCGTTGATCGCGTTCACCGACGACGACACGATTCCCGATCCGGCGTGGTTGCGCCACGGCACGGCCGCGTTGCTGGCCGAACCGGCCGCGGTGGCGGCCGCGGGCCGCATCGACGTGCCGTTGCGGCCGCACCCGACCGACTACGAACGCGACGCGGCCGGCCTCGCGCATGCGGAATTCGCGACCGCGAACTGCTTCGTGCGGCGCGTGGCGCTCGAACGTGTCGGCGGCTTCGACGAACGCTTCACGCGCGCATGGCGCGAGGACGCGGACCTGATGTTCGCATTGCGCGAACACGCGGGGCCGATCGTCGACGCCGATGCGGCGTGCATCGTGCATCCGGTACGCCCCGCGCGCTGGGGCGCGAGCATCGGCCAGCAGTCGAAGGTCTATTTCGACGCGCTGCTGTACAAGAAGCATCGTGCGACCTACCGCCGCCATATCCGGGCGGCGCCACCGTGGCACTACTACGCGGCGGTGCTCGCCGGGCTCGGCGCGATCGTGTGCTTCGCGGCCGGGTGGCCGGCGCCGGGCGTGGCATGCGCGACGGTCTGGGCCGTGATTACCGCGGCGTTCTGCGTGAAGCGCTTGCGCGGCACCGAGCTCACGCCGTCACACGTTGCCGAGATGATCGTCACGTCCATCGCGATTCCGCCCGTGTCGCTGTACTGGCGCATGCGCGGCGCGCTTCATTTCCGGGTCTTGTTCCTATGACAACCGAACCTCCTGATTTCGAGCGCGTGCAACGCCCGACGCGCATCGCGGTGTTCCGTGCGCTGCAGCTCGGCGACATGCTGTGCGCGGTGCCCGCGTTGCGCGCGCTGCGGCGCGGCGAACCCGACGCGCGGATCACGCTGATCGGGTTGCCGTGGGCGCGCGAGTTTGCTTCGCGTTTCTCGGACTACATCGACGGTTTCATCGCGTTTCCCGGCGCGCCGGGGCTCGACGAACAACCCGTGCCCGACGCAGCCGCCCGTGAAGCGTTCATCGCCGAGTGCCGCGCCCGGGATTTCGACCTCGCGATCCAGCTGCACGGCAGCGGCACGACCACCAACGCGATCGTCGCGTCACTCGGGGCAACGCGCACGGCCGGCTTCATGCCGGCCGACGGTGGTGCGACCCGGCTCGACCACACGCTCGCGTGGCGGGACGACGAGCCGGAGGTCACGCGTTACCTGGCGCTGATGCGTGCGCTCGGTTATGCGGCATGGGGCGACTACCTCGAATTCCCGCTCGGCGGCCTGGATTATGCGTTGTGGCACGTGCTGTGCGACGAGCATGCGCTCGATCCGGGGCGCTACGTGATCGTGCATCCCGGCGCGCGGATGGCGTCGCGGCGCTGGCCGGTCGAGCGCTTCGCGCTCGCCGCACGGCAGCTCGCCGACGACGGCTGGCAGATCGTGTTGACCGGCACGCGCGCGGAACTGGCGCTGGCCGGTGCGTTCGCAGAGCATCTCGCGCGGCCCTGCGTGAACCTGTGCGGCCGCACGCCGCTCGGCGCGCTGGCCGCGCTGATCGGACGCGCACGGCTGCTGCTGTGCAACGACACGGGCGTGTCGCACATCGCGGCGGCGCTCGGCACGCCGAGCGTGGTCGTCGCGTGCGGCAGCGACACGGCCCGCTGGGCGCCGCTCGACGGCGCGCGTCATCACGTCCTCGCGAACTATCCGGCGTGCCGGCCGTGCATGTTCGACACGTGCCCGTATGGGCACGAATGCGCGATGGCGATCGGCGTCGGCGACGTGATGGAGCGGGCAGGCGAACTGCTTGCGGAGGAGAGGCGTCATGTCACGTAAGCGGCTGCGCGTGCTGACCTGGCACGTGCATGGCAACTACCTGTATTACCTGTCGCAGGCGCCGCACGAGTTCTTCATCGTGACGAAGCCGCACGATCCGCCCGGCTATGCAGGCCGCGTCGGGCATCTGCCATGGGGCGACAACGTGCACGAGGTGCCGGTGGAGTGCGTACGCGACACCGCATTCGACTGCGTGCTGTACCAGCACCAGAGCCACTACGAGCACGACCGCCTGCGGCTGCTGAGCGACGACCAGCGTGCGTTGCCGACCCTGTTCGTCGAGCACGATCCGCCGCGCGGGCATCCGACCGATACGCTGCATCCGGTGCAGGATCCGAACGTGCTGCTGGTGCACGTGACGCCGTTCAATGCGCTGATGTGGGACAACGGCGTGACGCCGACGCGTGTGATCGAGCATGGCGTGCTGATGCCCGACAACGTCGCGTACCACGGGACGTTGCCGAAAGGCGTGACGGTCGTGAACAACCTGGCGCGCCGGGGCCGTCGCCTGGGCGCCGACCTGTTCGAGGCCGCGCGTCACAGCGTGCCGCTCGAACTGGTCGGGATGGGCTCGGCCGAGCTGGGCGGGATCGGCGAGGTGCCGAACCCGGCACTGCCGCAATTCCTGTCGCACTACCGGTTCTTTTTCAATCCGATCCGCTATACGAGCCTCGGGCTCGCGGTGATCGAGGCGATGATGATCGGGATGCCGATCGTCGCGTTCGCGACGACCGAGATGGCGTTGCTCGTCCGCAGCGGCCGCAACGGCGTGGCCGATACGCGGCCGGCCGTGCTGATCGATGCGATGCGCATGCTGATCCGCGATCCCGATCTCGCACGCGAGTGGGGCGCCGCCGCGCGACGCGACGCATGCGAGCGCTTCAGCATCGAGCGGTTCGTGCGCGACTGGGACGCGGCGTTGCACGACGTCGCGACGTGAGTCGCACGCGTGCCGCGCGGGCTCAGGGAGTCGGTGCGTCGGGTGGGTTCGGCACGTTCGGCACGTTCGACGCGCCGGTTCCGCGAAACGCATCCCGTTCATTTTCGGGCAGGAGCGCGAGCCGGTTGTAGAGCGTCTTCAGGCTGATGCCGAGCGCTTTTGCGGTGCGCGGCTTGTCGCCGTTGAAATGCCGCAGCGACGCGACGATGAAGCGCTGCTGCGTGTGCGCGAGCGTCGTGCCGATATGCAGCGTGATCGCGTTGTGACGACATTCGTCGCGCGGTGGCGCACGGCGCGGCAACTGCAGCTCGATCTGCTCGTCGGCGAGGATGAACGCGCGCTCGAGCGTATTGCGCAGCTCGCGCACGTTACCGGGCCACGTGTAGGCCCGCAACGCCTTCATCGCCTGGATGGACAGCCGTTTTCTCGTGCGGTGCCGCGCATTCAGCCGCTCGACGATCTGCAGCGCGATATCGTCGACGTCGTCCTCGCGCTGCCTGAGCGGGGGCACGTGCAGCGCGACCGTCGCGATCCGGTAGAACAGGTCCTCGCGCAGCCGCCCGCTGCGCACGGCCTCGACCGGGTCGTGATGGGTGGCGGCGACGATCCGCACGTCGAGCGGGATCGATTCGTGGCCGCCGACCCGCACGATCGAGTTCGACTCGAGCGTGCGCAGCAGCTTGACCTGCAGCTCGGCCGGCATTTCGGCGATCTCGTCGAGAAACAGCGTGCCGCCGCGCGCGGCCTCGAACATGCCCACATGCTGGGCAACGGCGCCGGTGAAACTGCCTTTCTCGTGACCGAACAGATGCGATTCCGCAATGTCATGCGGGATCGCGCCGCAATTGACGGGAACGAACGGCCCGCGGCGGCGTGGGCTCAGGTCGTGCAGGAGCCGCGCGACGATGTCCTTGCCCGCACCGCTTTCGCCGACGATCAACACGCCGACGCGTGTCGCGGCCACGCGCGACACCTTCAGCAACAGGGTCTGGATCGCACGCGAGCGGCCGAAGAGCCGCGCGCCGTCATCGACGGGTTTCGACATGGTGGTGGGATATCGAATGGGAAGATTTGACCGAATGCGCCGAGACCGGATGAAAAAATGACGTGGCATGCGTCACCGTTTTCCTGTATCGAGAATACCTTTTATACCGGCGGTCAGACATTGAATCTGCAATGCGGGCCGCGCCGCCGGATAGATTTATTCGATTGGCGGAGAATGCGCGACACCGTTCTTCTATACTGCTAAGCGTTGCGTCCCGGGCACGAACGCTCGCCCGTCCGATCATGCGCAGCGCGGCGCGTGCCGCCGCAAAACGAGGCGGAGACAGTACGCTGCGTGTCCGTCGCGGTTCCGGCCATGCAGGGGTCGGGCCGCTTCACGAGGAGCCTCGATGCCCTACGTCCTGATCGTCGAAGACGATGCCGATACGCGCACCATGCTCGCGACGCTCGCACGCACACAGCAGCTGTCGTGCGATACGGCTGCGACGCTCGAGGAAGCGCGCACGCTCGTGTCGACGCATCCCCCCGATCTCGTGCTGTGCGATCTCGTGCTGCCGGACGGCAACGGGATGGATCTGTTCGATGCGTTGCCGAAGCGTGCGCACTGTGAAATGGTGCTGACCACCGGCCACGCGAGTCTCGAAACCGCGATCGATGCACTGCGGCGCGGCGCGACCGACTACCTGGTGAAGCCGCTCAACATGCAGCGGTTGAACAGCATCTTCGCGCGCGTGCCGCGCACCACCGCGCTGCATGAAGAGATTGCCGAACTGCGCTCGGAACTGCAGCGGCTCGGGCGCTTCGGCCGCATGCTCGGCAGCTCGCCCGCGATGCAGACCGTCTACGACGCGATCGGCCGGGTGGCGCGCACCGAGGCGTCGGTGCTGCTGACGGGCGAATCGGGCACCGGCAAGGAACTGGCCGCGCAGACGGTGCACGACCTGAGCCTGCGCCGACGTGGTCCGTTCCTCGCGGTGAACTGCGGCGCGATCGCCGCGAACCTCGTCGAGAGCGAGATGTTCGGCCATGACCGCGGCAGCTTCACGGGCGCGGAACGCCAGCACAAGGGCTTCTTCGAACGCGCGGACGGCGGCACGCTGTTTCTCGACGAGATCACCGAGATGCCGCTCGAATCTCAGGTCAAGCTGCTGCGCGTGCTCGAGACAGGGCGCCTCACGCGGCTCGGCTCGACGCGCGAGATCGATGTCGACGTGCGCATCGTCGCGGCGACCAACCGCGACCCGGAAGCCGCGATGGCCGACGGCAAGCTGCGGCCCGACCTGTTCCACCGGATCAACGTGTTTCCGATCCCGCTGCCGTCGCTGCGCGAGCGCGGCGACGATATCCCGATGCTCGCCGATGCGTTCCTGCAGCGCTACAACGAGGAAAGCGGCCGCACATTGCGGTTCTCGCCCGCCGCGCGCGACGCGCTGAAGACTTACGCGTGGCCCGGCAACGTACGCGAGCTGCGCAACTTCGTGCAGCGCGCGAGCATCTTCAGCGATACGGACCTGATTGATACGCTGCCGCCGCCGATCATGGACGAATTGTCGAGCATGGTCGATTCGCATGACGATCGCGTCACGGTGCCGTTCGGCACGCCGCTCGAGGAAGTCGACCGCAAGCTGATCCTCGGCACCATCGCGCAATGCGGGGACGTGAAGGCGCAGGCGGCCGAGGTGCTCGACGTCAGCCTGAAGACGATCTACAACCGGCTCGCGCAACTGGATGACGATGCAGGAAAACCGGATTCCTGATGGTGCCGCCGCGCTCATGCTCCGTTGCACGCATCCCGACGCGCATCACGGTCGAGCTGGCGGCGCATGCGATCCACGTGGGGCGGGATCGCACGGCGCTCCCGCAGGATCCACGCCAGGCCCGCGAACGTGCGCGCGAGCATGCGGTCGCGCCACAGGCGCGGCAGCAGTCGCACGGTCTGCCGCAGCGCGGCCGGGGCCGGCCACCTGAGCCAGGTGGTCCATACCGCGTTGCGGGCGGTGACGCGGGCGCGCGTGAGCGAGTCGCGCTGCGGCGACGGGTCATGGTGGACCGTGAGACTCGGCGCATAGACGAGCCATCCGCCGGCGCGGTACAGGTCGAGCGCGAGCAGCGCTTCCTCGCCACCGAGAAAGTAGCGCGGATGGTAGCCGCCTGCCTTCATGAACGCGTCGCGCCGGAACGCCGTCGCGCCGGCCAGCAAGCCGAGGATCGGGCGGCCGGGCAGCGTGACGGGCGCATCGAGCGGGCTGTCGGCCATCCGGCGACAGGTCGGGTCTTCGCGCTGATCAGCGCCGACGAGCACGCGTGCGGTGACGGCCGCGACGTGCGGATACGCGTCGAGCAGGTCCGCCGCTTGCTCCATCGAACCGGGCGCCCACCAGGTGTCGTCGTCGCAGAACGCGACGTGGCGCGTGCGGGCGACGGCCACGCCGAGGTTACGGCCGGCCGCGCCGAGATTGGCGGGCGCATGCACGAGTACGACGTGCGGAAAGCGGTGGCGGATCAGGGCGGTGGTGTCGGCTTCCGACGCATTGTCGACGACGACGATGGCGGGGCGGTCGGGCAGCGACGAGAGCCGGGCCAGCGTGTGCGCGAGCCCGGCCGGTCGTCTGTAGGTCAGCACAATGGCGGTCACGCGCGGTTCGGCCGGGGGCGCAACGTTGCGCGCGGGTGTTACGCGAACGTGACGTCGCATTCGAGCCGCCAGTACGTTTCGGGTTCCTTGAGATCGGCGCGCATATGAGAATCGAACAACGCAATCTGGCTCGTATACGCGGCGACCGCGGCGGTTTTCGCGGCGATGGCTTCCGCGCGGTCGCAGGCCGGGGCGCCGGCCGGATGGGCGATCCAGCCGCGCTCGCGCCAGCCGATCACGCGCGTGGCCATCAGCCCCGCGATCCGGCGGTACGGTACGTCCTCGTAGAAGCGCCACACGCGCGCCGCGTCGTGCGACGCGCGTGCGCGATCCAGCAGCGACAGCGCGGCCTGCTGCACTTGCAGGTGATCCCGGTGGAACAGGCCGGCCGGCGCGAGGACGCCGAACCCGGCATGTGCGTCGATCTCCTGTGCCAGGCGCGCGGCAATCGCTGCCGATGCGGCGGGCATCCCGTATTGATCGTCGAGAAAGTCGAGCCAGACCGGCCGCGCGTCGAGCCGTGCGAGCGCGCGTCGGTCTTCTTCGCGGCGCGCGCGCAC
The DNA here is from genome assembly GCF_011753045.1 of Burkholderia sp. Ap-955. NCBI lineage: Bacteria > Pseudomonadati > Pseudomonadota > Betaproteobacteria > Burkholderiales > Burkholderiaceae > Burkholderia > Burkholderia sp. Ap-955. The sequence continues at coordinate 35,768 of NZ_VWWH01000014.1, read as the reverse complement.
GGCTTCGTCGGCGCGATGGAAGCCTGCGCGGCGATCCCACGGCGGCGCCGGCGCATCGCGCGGCGGAATGCCGGCGAACACGGTGACGACGATCGAACCGGGCGCTGCGGCAAGCAGGCGCCCGCAACTGAAGACGGCGTCGTCCAGATGGGGCGAGACAACGAGCCAGCGAGTCGGGGCATGCGTCACAAGATGATCTCCCGGGTGGGTGGCCAGCCGGGCGAGCAGGCATCGTACCCAGCCGTCGTTGCCCCGAGGGCGCACGGCCACTCGAGGCAGGAACGTGTCCGATGATTGAAATGACCCGACCGCGAGCCGGCAATTACGTGATGGCAGCGATGCTGGTCGCGCTCGCGACCGTGTTGCAGTCGCTCGCGATCCGTTTCGGCGGCGTGAACCTGCCGTTCGTGCTGTACTACCCGTTGCTCGCGGGCGCCGCATGGGCGACGTCGTTCCTGTTCGGCATCGTGTCGACCGTGGCCAGCGGCATACTCGTGTGGACGCTGTTCCTCTCGGATTCCGCGGCCTATACGCAGCCGCTGCCCGATCGGCTCGTGCAGCTCGGCACGTTCATGCTGGTCGGCGTGCTGGTGTGTGCGCTCGCGGCGATGCTGCGCCATACGCGGCTCACGAACGATCGTGCGCGCCGGCGCGAGGCGGCCGCGCGGCAGCGGCTCGAAGCCGTGTTGCAGGCACTGCCGCACGGTGTGATCGCGGCCGATGCGAACGGGCGGCTCACCTACCTCAACGCGGCTGCGGCCGCGCTCGTCGGCTGCACGCCGGAAGACGCGACGGGGCGGCCCGCGCGCGACGTGCTGCGGATCGTCGACCATGAGGGCCGCCGCGTGCCGACGACCCCGCTCGAACGCGCGCTCGGCGGCGCCCACGCGACGTCCGACCGGCACTGGCTGCAGGTGACGGAGGGCGGCGATCCGGTACCGGTCGTCGAGGTGGCGTCGCCGCTCGGTGACGTGGACGGCAACATCGACGGGGCGGTGATGATCGTGCGCGACGCCAGTGCGGACCGCGCGCGGGTCGATGCGTCGCGTCTTCAGCAAGCGGTCGTCGACGCATCGCCCGACGCGATCGTCGGCGTCGACGGCGATGGCCGCATCGTCAGCTGGAACCCGGCCGCGCAGCGGATGTTCGGCTACGAGGAAGACGACGCACGCGGCCGTTCGCTCGAGACGTTCGTCGCGATGCGCTGGCTGTGGCGCAGGCCGTTCGCCGAATCGTTCGACGCCATGCGCGATGCGGTCGGGCCGGTCGAACTGCTGTGCGTCCGGCGCGATGGCCGGCGGTTTCGTGCGACCGTGTCGGCGCGCCGGTTGCGCGGCGACGCGGGCGCGACCCTCGCGCTGTCGCTGACGCTGCACGAAACCGGTGCGCGGCGCCGGCGTGATCTGCGCGCGCAGCGGTCGCTGCAGGGCGCGCGCGATGCGCGCGACCAGGCTGATACGTCGAACCGGTTGAAGGACGAGTTGCTGGCCACGGTGTCGCACGAATTGCGCACGCCGCTGAACGTGATCTACGGTTGGATCGAGGTACTGCGCCATTCGGTCGACCACGCGCTGCAGCGTCAGGCGATCGATGCGATCGACCGCAGCGCGCGCTCGCTTACGCGGATGGTCGGCGACATTCTCGATGCGTCGTCGCTCGCGACCGGCAAGCTGCGGCTCGACGCGGCGCCGGTCGACATCGCGCGGCTGTTCTCCGACTCGGTCGGCACGTTCCAGACGGCCGCGGCGTCCGCCGGCGTCATGCTCGAATTCGCTTGCGGGTCCAGCACGTTCATCGTGTCCGGCGACGCGGAACGGTTGCGGCAGATGCTGTCGAACCTCGTGTCGAACGCGCTCAAGTTCACGCCGGGCGGCGGCAGCGTGCATGTCGGGCTGGCGCGCAACGGCACGCACGCGGTGTTGACCGTGGCCGATACGGGGCAGGGGGTCGCGCCCGAGTTCGTGCCGTACGTCTTCGACATGTTCCGTCGGGCGGACGATTCGCCCGCGTCGTCGCGGCGCGGGCTCGGCCTGGGGCTGTCGATCGTGCGGCATATCGCGGAGCTGCACGGCGGCACCGTGACGGCCGAAAGCGCAGGCCGCAATCTCGGCTCGACGTTCACGGTGAGGCTGCCGGCCGACTGGCAGCCGGCCGGCGCGATGGCGTGGGGGTTCGCGCAGGCGGGCGACCGTCACGCGCCGCTCGGGCTCGCCACGCAGCGGATCCTGATCGTCGACGACGATGCGACGACTCGCGCGAGCCTGACCGCCGCGCTGACGACGTTCGGCGCGGCCGTCACGGTCGCGTCGTCGGGTCGCGAAGCGCTCGCGATGGCCGCCGACCTGCAGCCCACCGTCGTGCTGTCCGATCTCGCGATGCCGGACGGAGACGGCTTCTGGCTGCTCGACGCGCTTCGGCGCGGCGCCGGCAACGGCAACGGCAACGGCGAGGGCGACACGCGGAACCTGCGCGTGCTCGCCGTCACCGCGCACGCGGGCCCGGCGGACGAGCGCCGTGCCCTCGAGGCCGGCTTCGACGGCTATCTGTGCAAGCCGGTCGACGTGCGCGAACTGGCGCACAAGATCATGCTCGTGACGAAGGGCGACGACTGACGGTCGGTGCGCGCCGGATGCACCGGCGTCGTCACTGCGCCGGTGCCGGGCGGCGCGGCATATCGACCTGCGCGAGCAGGTGCGACGCGATTTGCGTGCTGCGCACGAGATCGCCCGGTTGGTGAAGCGCGGCCTGCCGATGAATGAAGTACCGGACGGTACGCGCGAGCCCGGTGGCGAGCGGCGTGGTCGCACGCCAGTCGAGGCGCCGCTGCGCGGCGTCGAGGTTCGGTCGCCGCTGGCGCGGATCGTCGGACGGCAGCGGCCGGAACTCGATCGCGACCGTCGCGCCGATGATCCGCACGACTTCGCGCGCGACGTCGAGCATCGCGATTTCGGCGTCGCTGCCGAGATTGACCGGTTCGCTCGCGTCGCCCGGCTCATTCATCAGCCGAATCAGCGCATCGATCATGTCGTCCACGTAACAGAACGAGCGCGTCTGCCTGCCGTCGCCGTAGACGGTCAGCGGCGCGTCGGCGAGCGCCTGCGTGATGAAGTTCGACACGACGCGGCCGTCGGCCGGATGCATGCGCGGGCCGTACGTGTTGAAGATGCGCGCGATCCGCACGTCGACGCCGTACTGGCGGTGATAGTCCATGAACAGCGTTTCCGCGCAGCGCTTGCCTTCGTCGTAGCAGGCGCGCAGGCCGACCGGGTTCACGCGGCCGCAGTATTGCTCGTGCTGCGGATGGACGTCGGGGTCGCCGTACACCTCGCTCGTGGACGCCTGCAGGATGCGCGCCTTCACGCGCTTCGCGAGACCGAGCAGGTTGATCGCGCCATGCACGCTCGTCTTGGTCGTCTGGACGGGGTCGCGCTGGTAGTGGACGGGCGACGCGGGGCACGCGAGGTTATAGATCTCGTCGACTTCGACATAGAGCGGAAACGTCACGTCGTGCCGCATCAGTTCGAAGGTCGGCGCGTCGAGCAGATGTGCGATGTTGTCCTTCGTGCCGGTGTAGAAGTTGTCGACGCACAGCACGTCGTGGCCGTCCGACACGAGGCGTTCGCACAGATGCGAGCCGAGGAAGCCGGCGCCGCCGGCGACGAGCACGCGTTTGCGATCATGGCCCTTCATCATGCGTTCTCCTTGCGATGGGCGAGCGCGCCCGATGTGATCGAGACGGGGGTGCGACGACCGGTGCCGGCCGACGCGCCGGCGCTGCGCGGTCGGGCGACGTCGCGATAGATGTCGACGAGCCGGTCGGCCACGCCTTTCCACGTATAGAACCGATGCGCGCGCAGGTAGCCGGCGCGCCCGAGCGCCGCGCACAGATCGGGTTGCGCGCGCAACTGGACGAGCCGCGCGGCCAGCGCGGCGGGATCGCGCGGGGGGACGAGGTAGCCGGTCGTTCCGTCGTCCACCGTCGTGCGGATGCCGCCGACGTTGCTGCCGATCACCGGCGTCGCGCAGGCCATGGCCTCGACCGGCGTGATGCCGAACGGCTCGTACCACGGGGTCGTGACGAACACGTCGGCCGCGCTGTAATACAGGTGCAGCGTGTCGCGGTCCCGCCGGCCGACGAAGGTCACGCGGTTGGCGATCCCCAGTTCGTGCGCCAGCCCGGCGAGGCGGGCGAGTTCCGGGTCGCGTGCCGGATCGGGCGTGGCCTGGCTGCCGCCGACGATGTAAAGGTGGGTCGGCCGTTGCGGATCGCGCGGCATGCGGGCCAGCGCGTCGATCACCGTGTCGATGCCTTTGCGCGGCACGAGGCGGCCGAGCTGCAGCACGACGAAGGCATCCTGCGGCCAGCCGAGCTGCGCGCGCGCGTCGATGCGCGGCGTCGGCCTGAGTTCCCGCACGTCGAAACCGCACGGCACGATCTCGATGCGCGCGGCGTCGGCGCGATAGTGCGTCATCAGGTCGAGCGCATCCTGCGGGCATTCGGCGATCACGCGGTCCGAGCGGCGCGCGAGCGTGTCCTCGATCGCGAAGCGCGCATCGGGGAAGCCGTCGGCGTCGCCCTGATGGAGCCGGCGGACCCGGCCGAGCGCATGGAAGGTCGTGACGAGCGGGATGCCGAGCCGCCGCTTCACGCGCAACGCCGCGTCGCCCGACATGAAGAAGTTCGCGTGCATCACGTCGACCGGGTCGGGCTCGCGTCGCATGCGCGCGACCATGCCCTCCGCAAACGCGGCCATGTACGGCAGCAGCCGCTCCTTGGGGATGTCGGTGGGTGGCCCGGCCGGTACGTGGATCACGCGCATGCGCGTGCCGATCGGCACGACTTCCGGCAGGTGCGGGTTGTCGCAGCGCGTATAGACATCGACGTCGAGGCCGCGCTCGGCCAGCTGCTTCGCGACGTTCGCGACGTAGATGTTCTGCCCGCCGGCATCGACGCCGCCGATCACCCCCAGCGGCGATGCGTGCTCACTGATCAACGCGATTCTTTGCATGGTGTTGCTCCCGGTACCGGGGCCGCGTGGATGGGCCACCGTTGCCAGTGATTCGGCAAGCGGCATACCCGGGGCGTTGCCCGTGAAGCCGCCCGTCGCGATACCGAAAAAATTACAACGGGTTGGATGAAAGGGCGTCCGATCGGGAGAACCCGCGGCGGCGCCGCACGGGCACCGAGGCACGCGACTTGCGCTGCCCCGTTCACCCGCCGGCAATCCCGGCTCGACGAAAGGAGGTCACGATGAAGGCATTTCCGCTGCAAGCCCGTTCCTTGAGGTTCCGTCGTCGCAACGCGATGCGCACCGGCATGGCGATCGCGATCGCCGCCACCACGGCGTGCGCGGTGATCGCACCGGTCGCGGTCGCCGCCGGCGACGACAGTGCCGCGTCGACGTCGTCGTCGTCGCATTCGTCGACCGGCGCGAAGATCCGCGACGCCACGATCACGACCAAGGCGAAGGCCGAGCTCGTCGGGACGAACGGACTGTCGTCCGGCGACATCCACGTGAAGACGCGGCGCGGCATCGTGACGCTCACCGGCAGCGTGCCCGACGAGCAGCAGCGCACGCAGGCCGTCAGCGTCGTGAAGCAGGTCGACGGCGTACAGGACGTGCGCGATCAGTTGACGATCCGGGCCAAGTGACCGCGGCCGCGCCGCACAAGGAGTCCAGTCATGCAATGCATGCTCAAACCGGTCGGCGAGCAGACGATCGTGATTACCGGCGCGACGAGCGGCATCGGCCTCGTCACCGCGCGCAAGGCCGCGCGCCGCGGCGCGAAGCTGGTGCTGTTCGCGCGGAATGAAGCCGCGCTCAACACGTTGTGCGAGGAGCTTCGCCAGCATGGCGATCTCGCGGTGGCGGTCGCGGGCGACGTGGGCAATCTCGAGGATCTGCAACGCGCGGCCGCCAAGGCGGTCGAGACCTACGGCGGTTTCGACACGTGGGTCAACAACGCCGGCGTATCGATCTTCGGTCCGGCTTCGGCCGTGCCGCTCGACGACCAGCGCAAGCTGTTCGACACCAACTACTGGGGTGTCGTGCACGGGTCGCTCGTCGCGGCCGACCACTTCCGGCGCAAGAACGACTTTCACGGCGGCGCGATCATCAACATGGGCAGCGAGGCGTCCGACGCGCCGGTGCCGTTGCAGAGCGCGTATGCGGCGTCCAAGCATGCGGTGAAGGGCTTTACCGATTCGCTGCGGCTCGAAATGGAGGGTGACCACCTGCCGGTATCCGTGACGTTGATCAAGCCGGCCGCGATCGACACGATGCTCGTGATGCACGCGAAAAACTACATGAACGTCGAGGCGAAGCTGCCGCCGCCGATCTACGACCCGGAACTGGTGGCCGACGCGATCCTGTTCGCGGCCGCGCATCCGCGCCGCACGCTGTTCGTGGGCGGCGCGGCGAAGTTCACGTCGGCGAGCGCGTATCACGCGCCGCGCCTGTTCGATCGCGTCGCGGCCCGGCTCTTCTGGCGCAGCCAGCGCACGGATCGCCCCGCCCGCCCGCGCGACGACAACGCGCTGTACGAGCCGCGCCATGCGTTGCACGAGCGCGAAGGCATGGACGGGCCCGTGCTGCGCGGTTGCGCCTACAACACGGTGGTTCAGCGGCCGAAGGTGGCGGGGGCGGTCGCCCTCGGCGCGGTGGCGCTGGTGGTCGCCGCGCTGGCGCGTGCGCGCCGTGCGTCGACGTGATTTCGTTCATCCCCAAGGAGATTTTCATGACATCCCGACAACATACGGGCCACGAGTACAGCCACTCACGCGCGCACGAAGGCGAGCGCGTGCAGCAGGACCATGACAAGGGCGGCCATCAGGGCGGCCACGGCAAGGCGCCGAGCCCGATCGACGTGCAGAAGGCGTTGAAGGGCATGGACTATCCGGCCAGCAAGGCGGCGGTGGTCGAGTGCGCGGAACGCTCGCATGCGGACCCCGGCGTGATCGACATGCTCCGCCGCATTCCCGATCGCGAATACGGCACGCCGGCCTCGGTGTCGAAGGAACTCGGGCGGCTGATGTGAGCGCCGCCCCGTCGCGCCGCGTGCGGCTGCACGCGGCGCAACCACCGTCACGAGGAGCATGACCATGGCGATGATCGTCGCAGGCCGCTTCACGACGTTCGACGAAGCGGAAGGTGGGGCGCGTCACCTTTACGAGCGCGCGTTCGGCTCGGACGACGTATCGATCTTCTTCCTGAATCCCGCCGGACAGCATGCGCGCTTTCCGATCGGCGGCGACGTCTATGCCGACACGGCGGCGAAGCCGGGCGGGCGCGGCGCGATGATCGGCGCGATCCGCGGGGTGGTGATCGGCATCGTCGTGGGGCTCCTCGTCTATGCGATCGGCGTGCGCTACTGGTTCGTTCCGGCTGCCGCCGCGCTGGCCGGCGCGTATCTCGGCGCATTCGGCGGCGCGCTGGGCCGGATGCGCGGCGAGCGGGCCGAGGGCAAGGGCACGCTCGCGCAGAGCGAATCCGGCGTGATCCTCGCGGTGCGCGTGGCGCCCGATACCGTGAATACCGCGGAAGACGTGCTGCGCGCGACCGGTGCGTCGTCGATCGAGCGTGTCGAGGGCGACTGGCAGGACGGCGAGTGGCGTGACTTCGATCCGGTACGCCGGCCCGGCCAGCCCGCATCGGGCGGCCATCCACGCTGAATTTTTCACGCCCGTTCGCAGCGTCGCACGCGCAACGCGGTCGCTGCCGTGCGCGGCACGCCGCTTGCGAGCGTTTGACGACACCGTTCAGGGAGGAACGAACCCATGACTACCGCACAGACCCCGCCGCCCCAGCACCAGGACCACCAGCCGGGCACCGAGCGCGACATGCATCCGCAGCCGCGCGACGAGGCGGCCGACTACGTCGGCAGCGGCAAGCTCGCCGGCAAGGTCGCGCTCGTGACGGGCGGCGACAGCGGGATCGGCCGCGCCGTCGCGATCGGCTTCGCGAAGGAAGGGGCGGACGTCGCGATCGTCTACCTGAAGGAGTCGGCCGACGCCGCGCATACGAAGCAGTTGATCGAGCAGGCCGGCCGGCGTTGCGAGGCGATCATGTGCGACGTCGGCGACCGACGGCAGGCGCACGACGCGGTGGCGCGCACGGTCGAGCGGCTCGGGCGGCTCGACGTGCTCGTGAACAACGCGGGCGAACAGCATCCGCGCCCGGGCATCGAGGACGTGACCGAGGAACAGCTCGAACGCACGTTCCGCACGAACGTGTACGGGATGGTCTTCTGCACGCAGGCCGCGCTGCCGCACATGAAGCCCGGCGGACGCATCGTCAACACCGCGTCGGTGACCGCGTATCACGGCAATCCGACGCTGCCCGACTATTCGGCGACCAAGGGCGCGATCGTCGCGTTCACGCGGTCGCTGTCGGCGGAGCTGGCCGAACGCGACATCCGCGTCAACGCGGTCGCGCCCGGACCGATCTGGACGCCGCTGATTCCGTCGACGTTCACGGCCGAGCAGGTCGCGAAGTTCGGCGAGAACGTGCCGCTCAAGCGGCCGGGGCAGCCGGACGAACTGATCGGCTGCTACGTGCTGCTCGCGTCGGAAGGCGCGAGCTACATGACCGGGCAGACGCTGCACCCGAACGGCGGCTCGATCGTCGGCGGCTGACGGCCGTCTGTCGCCCCATGCAAGGAGGAAGCACATGAAACGACCCAACTGGACGATCGCGGCGTTCGCCGCGGCCGTGCTCGCTGCCGCGGGCGTCGCCCGCGCGCAGATGCCGAGCGAGCCGCCCGCATCGAATTCACATGTGCCCGGCGGCGTGATCAACCCGTCGTCGGGCGCGGGCGACGCGATGATCGCGAAAGCGCCGCAAGGCGGCGACGCGGAATTCGTCGACAAGGCCGCCATCGCCGGCAAGGCCGAGGTGCAGGCGAGCCAGCTCGCGCTGAGGCAGGCGCAGTCGCCGGACGTGCGCGCATTCGCGCAGCGCATGGTGGCCGATCACGGCAAGGCGAATGCGCAATTGAACGAGATCGCCGCGGTCCAGGGCAGGAAGCCGCAAGTCGAACAGATCCAGGATCCCGACGTCGAGGCGCTGCGCGGCAAGCACGGTCGCGACTTCGACGTCGCGTACGTCGCGGTGGCCGGCCCGGATGCGCACCGCAAGGCCGTCGCGCTGTTCGAAGGCGAGGCGCGCGACGGGCGGGATCCGCAATTGCGCGAGTTCGCGAGCGCCACGCTGCCGACGCTGCGGCATCACCTGAGCATGGCGCAGGCGCTCGAACGCAAGGTGGGCGCGCACTGACGCGCGCCCGTTCAACCCCGGGCCGCGCGTGCGGCCCGTCTTTTTGGAGAGGCAGTCATGGCCCATCGGCAACCGAAGCATGAAGGCATCCGCGAATTGCTCTGCCAGGCATACGAAACCGAGCTTGGCGGCGCGAAGATCTACGAAGCCGCGCTGCAATGCGCGACCGACGAGGATCTGCACAAGGAATGGGAGAAGTACCACCGCGAGACGCTGCATCACCAGGAGGTGCTGCGCAAGGTGTTCGAGACGTTCGGCATGGACGCCGACGCGCAGACGCCCGGCCGCAGCGCGGTGGCGGCCATCGGCAAGGCGCTCGTGCATACGATCGAGCAGGCGCAGAAGCAGGCCGAGCCGGCCGTCGCGCAAATCATCGCGGCCGAGTGCGTGGTGCTCGCCGAGACGAAGGATCACCTGAACTGGGAGCTGATCGGCTATGCGGCCGATCAACTGTCGGGTGATGCCGCGAAGACGCTGAAGGACGCGCACGACGAGGTCGAGGCCGACGAGGATCATCACCTGTATCACACGCGGGGCTGGGCGCGCGAGCTGTGGATCGGGTCGATGGGCTTCAAGGCGGTGCTCCCGCCGCCGGAAGAAGTGAAGAAGGTCGAATCGGCGGCCGACGCGGCGCGCGCCGAACGTTCGCGCGGCAAGATGATGTGAGCGCGGCGGGCCGGGCATGGCCGCGATGCGGTCGGCCCGGCTCGGCGAAAGTCGTGCGCGCGCAATGAATGGACGATGCGCGGTTCAGGTCAGCAGGTCGACGACCATCGTCACGACCGATGCCGCCATCAGCGCGACCGCCAGCCAGCCGAACGTTTTCGACACGATGCCGCTGCCGGGTTGTCCGGCCGCCTCGCGCCGGTGCGACAGCAGCATCACGAGCACGAGCATCGGTACCGCCGCGATACCGTTGAGCACCGCGCTCCAGTACAGCGCCTTGATCGGATCGATCGGGCTCACGCAGATCGCGATGCCGACGATCACGCACAGCGCGAGCACCGCATAGAACGCGGGGGCACGCCGCACCGGCTCGTTCAGCCCTTCGCGGAACCGCCACGCTTCCGCGCAGCCATACGCGGCGCTGCCCGCAAACGCGGGAATCGCGAGCAGCCCGCAGCCGACGATGCCGAACGCGAACACGAGAAACGCGGCTTCGCCGGCGATCGGCCGCAGCGCTTCCGCAGCTTGCGCGGTGGTGCCGATGTCGTGCCGGCCGTGCGCGAAGAACACGGCGGCGCCGACCACCATGATGCAGAACGACACCGCGTTCGTGACGATCATGCCCACCCACGTGTCGAAGGTGACGCGTCGTTCGGTCTCGCGGCGCGTGGCGCGTGGCCCGGACGCCGTTTCCTCCACCTCGAGCGCGGCCTGCCACACGAACAGGTACGGGCTCAGCGTCGTGCCGAGCACGGCCACCGTGGTCGTCGCATACGCATGCGTGAATTCGATCCGCGGCAGCACTATCGCATGCATCACGCCGCGCCAGTCGATCGGCACGAAGCCGAGTTCGAGTACGTAGGCGATCAGGCCGAGCGTCATCCATTTGAGCCAGCGCGCATAGCGCTCGTACGACAGCGTCATCTGCAGCGCGAGCGAGGCTATCCCGTAGACCGGGGCGTACCAGTAGCTGCGCCCGCCTGCGACGAGCGCCGTCGCGTCGCCCATCGCCGCGAGATCGGCGCCGACGTTGACGACGTTGACGATCGCGACCATCACGATCAGCGTCTTGGCGAGCCGGTCGGAGTAGTGCTCGCGGATGGCGGCGACGAGGCCCGCGCGGTTGCGGCGTCCAATGAACGCCGACGCGAGCTGCACGGCGACCATCATCGGCAGCGTGACGACGATCATCCACAGCATGTTGAAGCCGAACTGGCCGCCGGCCTGCGCGTAGACGGCGATGTTGCTCGGATCGGCATCGGACGCTCCCGCGAGCAGGCCGGGGCCGAGCCGCCGGTACCACGGTGTCGCGGTGCGCGGCGCGGCGTTCGCAGCCGGCTGCGCGTCGTCGCCCGGTGCGCTCATCGGGTGTCTCCCCGTGCACCGTGCCGGTGGTCGCGATCGGGGGCGCGCTCGGGTTCGCCGGCCAGGCGCGACGCGGTGCGCAACGCGTCGACGAGCCTCCGGTACGCCTGCTCGCGCGAATCGGCGCCGCGCGTGCGCAGCACGTACGACGGGTGGTAGGTCGCGACGACGAGCCGGCCTTCCGCCGTGCGAATCGGCGCGCGCGCGGCCTCCAGCGTCGCGTCGTTGTCTTGCAGCAGCGCGCGCAACGCGGTGCCGCCGAGCGCGACGATGACGCGCGGCCGTACCGCGTCGAGTTCGCGCTCGAGCCAGTAGCGGCACGCGGCCACCTCGCGTTGCGCGGGCGTCTTGTGCAGCCGGCGCTTGCCGCGCGGCTCCCATTTGAAGTGCTTGACCGCGTTCGTCAGGTAGCAGTGCGCGCGCTCGATCCCGGCTTCATCGAGTGCGCGGTCCAGCATGCGTCCGGCCGCGCCGACGAACGGCAATCCCTGGCGGTCCTCCTGGTCGCCCGGCTGCTCGCCGACCAGCATGATCGTCGCGTCGACGGGGCCGGCGCCGGGCACCGGCTGGGTCGCATGCTCCCACAACGCGCAGCGGCGGCACGCACCGAGTGTCGCCGGTGCATCGTCGTCGGCGGGCGGCGTCTGGCGCGTCATGTGACGACGCCCGTGCGGCCCGGGGCGCGGCATGTCGCGCACGCCAGCGGGGCTGGACAGAAACGAAAGCGCAGCGTGACGCGCATGAAGGGCTCCGGTACGACGATTCGTCCCTGTGCAGCAACCGCCGTTCCGCATCGGCCGAGACGGGCGCGTGGTTTGCGTGGGGGCGGTGTCAACGACAGGAGAAACGCGATGCTTCCCGATCCCGGCAACGATCCGGCCGCGGACGACGTGCTGCTGTGGCGCGCACCCGACAGCGTGCCGAGGCGGCCGCGTCGCGTGCTGATCGTCGACGACTATCGCGACGCGGCCGATGCGCTGCGCCTGCTGCTCGAGGCGCGCGGCTTCGAATGCCGCATTGCCGTCGATCCGTTCGCCGTCTGCGCGATCGCGCGCGACTGGCAGCCGTTCGCGGTCGTGCTCGATATCGCGATGCCGGGCCTCGACGGGCTGCAGCTGGCGGCGCGGCTGCGCGGGGATCCGCATACCGGCGACATGCTGCTCGTCGCGTGCAGCGGGGTGGCGTCGCCACGCGACTGCGAGGCGGCGCGGCAAGCCGGGTTCGACGCGCACTGCGCGAAGCCGCTGACGCCGCACCGGCTGCTCGGTTATCTGGACGCGGCGAGCGGCCGCGCGAAGCCGGACGGGGCGGTTACACGACGCTTGTAAAAAAGCCGCCGGGGCGTCGTGGCGCAGGCATCAACCGCCGGTGCGCGTGGCCGCGCGTCGGGCGGACCGGCCCGCGACGACGGCCAGCCCGCCGGCGAGCGCGAGCAGTGCCGCGCTCATCGCGAAGGTCGCGCGGTAGCCGTGCAGGTCGAACAGCATGCCGCCGATCGTCGCGCCGAGCCCGATCGCGAGTTGCACGACCGCCACCATCAGCCCGCCGCCGGCTTCCGCATCGTGCGGCAGCGTACGGGCGAGCCACGTCCACCAGCCGACCGGCGCCGCGGTGCCGAGCAGGCCCCATGCGCCGAGCAGGCAGGCGGTTGCCGCCGTGGAGCCGCCGACGACCATCAGCGCCGCCGCAATCGCGGCCATCAGTACCGGCGTGGCCACGAGGGTCCGGTAGAGCCCGCGTGCCAGCACGCCGCCGATCAGGAACGTGCCCGCGAAACCCGCGACGCCGATCACGAGCAGGATCAGCGACAGCGTGCCGGTGCCGGCGTGCGTCACGGTTTCGAGGAACGGACGCAGGTAGGTGAACAGCGTGAACTGGCCCATGAAGAACACGCTGACCGCCGCCATGCCGAGCGCGACCGGCGGCCGGGCCAGCAACCTGAGCGCGTTGCTTGACGTGCCGCGCGGCGCGGACTGCATCGACGGCAGGCTGACGAGCTTCCAGCCGAATGCGATCGCGGCGACCGGCACGACGCAGAAGAACGCCCAGCGCCACCCGACGATCCCACCCAGAAAGCTGCCGAGCGGGGCCGCGACGACGGTCGCCAGCGCATTGCCGCCGTTCACGATCGCCAGCGCGCGCGGCACGTGCGGCGCCGGCACGAGGCGCATCGCGGTGGCGGCCGACATCGACCAGAAGCCGCCGATCGCCACGCCGATCAGTGCGCGGCCGGCGATGAACGCCGCGTAGTTCGGCGCGAATGCGACGAGCGTGCCGGACACGATCGTCAGCAGTGTCAGCAACAGCAGCAACGGCTTGCGATCGCGCCGGCCGGCGAGCGAGGCGATGAACAGGCTCGTGACCAGCGCGAAAGCGCCCGACACGGAGATGGCCTGGCCGGCCTGCCCTTCGCTGACGTGCAGGTCGCCTGCAATCGGTGTGAGCAGGCTGACGGGCATGAACTCGGAGGCGACCAGCGCGAACGCGCCGAGCGACATCGCGAGGACGGCGCCCCATGCGGCAGCGCCATCCGGCGCCGTGCCGCGATCGGGAGTGGAGACGGATTGCATGTCGGGAACTGGATCGGAAAAAGGTGTGGCGGTCGCGCGCTCAGTCGCACTGCGTCGTGGCGCCGTGCACGGCGAGCTGCGTGCGCGCGTCGTCGGCGCGCCCGGCCTGCACCCGGGCCGCGACGGCCTGGGCGTCGTCGACCCAGCTGCGCGGGTTCATGCGTGCGGGATTGAAGCCGGCGGCCTCGTAGCGCAGCATGTCCTGGCGGACCTGCTCGCGCGTCAGGCCCGGTGCGGATTGCGCGAACAGCGAGCCGGACGCGACAAGCGTGGCGACGGCGGCGACGGCGGTGAGAAAGCGGGTAGTCATGAGGTTGGGCTCCGGAATGCGGGTAGTCCGAGCGTCCGGGCGCTGCCGCGACGCATCGGGTCGATGGCTCCGCAGTCTAGCGAGCCGTGCCGGATCGATTAAGTAGTGCGGCGCGCTTGGACTGATGAGCCAAACTGATGAATCGCCGCCGGCGGTGCTACGATTGGCGTCCGTCCCGACCGGAGCTTTTCGACATGGCGCGCGAAAATCTGAACGACCTGCTCGTCTTTCTCGCGGTGGCCCGCGACCGCAGCTTCACGCGCGCGGCCACGCGGCTCGGCGTGTCGCAGTCGGCGCTGAGCCATACCATTCGCGATCTCGAAGCGCGGGTCGGCGTGCGGCTGCTCACGCGCACGACGCGCAGCGTGTCGACGACCGACGCGGGCGAAGCGCTGTTCCAGGCGGTGGCCCCGCGCATCGACGAGATCACCGCGCAACTGGCCGCGCTGTCGGATTTCCGGGACAAGCCGGCCGGCGTGGTGCGCATTACGGCCACCGAGCATCCGATCGATACGATCATCTGGCCGAAACTCAGGCAGGTCCTGCCCGACTACCCGGATATCCGCATCGAGCTGTCGGTCGATTACGGGCTGTCGAACATCGTCGAGGAGCGCTACGACATCGGCGTGCGCTACGGCGACCAGGTGGCGAAGGACATGATCGCCGTGCGGATCAGCCCGGATGTCCGGATGGCGATGGTCGCGGCGCCGGCCTATCTCGACGGCCGCAAGCCGCCGAAGAAGCCGCAGGACCTGCTCGATCACGATTGCGTCACGTTGCGGCTCGCCACGGCGAAGGGCATCTATGCATGGGAGCTGAAGAAGGGCAGGAACGACGTGCTGGCGCGCGTGAACGGCCGGATCACCTGCAACACGCAGCCGCACATGGTCCAGGCGGCGCTCGACGGCTTCGGCATCGCGTTCGTCACCGAGGACATCGTGCTGGAGCATGTCCGCAACGGCAGCCTGCGGATCGTGATGCCGGACTGGTGCCCGGTCTTTCCCGGCTACCACGCGTACTATCCGAGCCGCCGCCCGGCGTCGCGTGCGTTCACCGTCGTGATCGACGCGTTGCGGCATCGCGCGTAGCGCGTGTCGCGTCGGGGCCGCCGTCGCGACGGCCGGCAAGAAAAACGCCCCGCGCGGGCGGGGCGTTCGAAGCGGCTGCGCCGGTGAACCGGCGCAGCGCGATGGCGCGATCAGAGACGGTCGCGTGAGCGCGGATCGTTCAGTTCCTCGGTCGGGTCGGTCAGCCCGAGTTCGTCGCCGGCGCTCCAGTACGGCGTGCTCCCGTAGAACTCGTGCAGCGGCGTGGCCCATTGCGGATCGGCCATCGCCGGCCAGTGGTCCTTGTCGAACCCCGGTGCGTTGCGGATCCGCTCGGACGACACCGACAGCAGGAAGCATTTGCGCTCGGTGTCGAGCGTGAGCGCGCTCCACGGGATCGCGTGCAGCTTGTCGCCGATGCCGAGGATGCCGCCGCTCGACAGTACCGCGTAGGCGACGCGGCCGGAGCGCACGTCGAGCATGATGTCCTTGATCTTGCCGACATCGTCGCCGTCGGTCGTATAGACCTTGTCGCCTTCCAGCGTATCGGCCGCCATCACGTCGGGGCCAGGGCCGGCCGCCGTTGCGGCGCCCTTGCCGATGATGCGGGTCTGACCTTGATCGGAAGTCTGCATGGTTTCCTCCAGACTGTGTGAGGCGCGACGGTGCCCGGGGCGGGCCCTGCGGGTCGCGCGGGGTGGTCGGGACGGGGCAGGGATCGCTCCGTCACGTCTGCTTCGGTTGCGACACGCCTTCGAGCGTGTTCGCGAGATCGTCCCGCTCGGGGCCGGCCATGCGTGTCGCGATATCCGCGAGCGACAGCATGCCGACCAGCCGCTTGTCGTGATCGACGACCGGCAGGCGGCGCAGTTGCGCGTCCGCCATGTAGTGCTGGATCTCGTCCAGCGAATCGTCGTCGAAACACCATTCGATCGGTCCCGACGCGACTTCGTGAATGCGCGTCTCCGGCGGCTTGCCGGCCGAAATCGCGCGCACCGCGAGATCCCGGTCCGTCACCATCCCGATCAGCCGGTTGTTGTCGCACACGGGCAGGGCGCCGACGTCGTAGCGCTCCATCAGTTGCGCGGCATGACGGATCGAGTCGGTCGGTGCGATGTGCACGACGTCCTGCGACATGATTTCGTTGACGCGATGCATGAAATTCTCCTCACGAGTTCGGTAGTGCATTGGATCGAAATGGGCGGGACGGAATCAGCAAGCCACGTGCCGTGGGCGCTCACGCGTCGCCGCGTTCGCGCTTGTCCTGCCACGGCCCCTCGTCGTGCGTGCCGGGCGGCGTGTCCGGCTCGATGCGCGTGACGCCGCCGGTCGCGGGCGGGTCGCTCGCGGGAAACGTGTCCTCGAGCTGCTTGTCGATATGGCGTTCCGAGTGGCGCGTCCGCGCGCGGTCGCGGTGCTTGAGCGGCGGCGACGGATCGGGTTGCCGTTCGTGTGCCGGCGCGTCGTGGCCGGTCCGGGTCGAATCCTTCATCGCGAGCCTCCGTGTCGATGCCGATGGCGTGTCCCATTCGCAACGGCCATGCCCGGTATGCGCCGAGATGCGCCGGACGCGAGCGGCACGCGACTTGCCGTGATGACGACGAAAGCGCGTGGCGCAACCGGTGCCGGCCGCGCACCCATCGAGCGGGAGGTACGATAACGATTCCGAAACGACGACCGGGCGTGCGCTACGAGGTCAACGTCTGCGGCGGCGGATTCGATTCGTTGAAGAGCCATTTCAACGAATGGAAGCATGAACCGCTGATCTACCGGCCCGAGCGCCGGATGTTCGAAGGCAAGGCCGACGTGAAGCCGCTCGGCGGCGAGACGTTCGGCTCGACCGAGCCGGCGCGGTTCGCGCTGCAGCGTGCGTGCGAGCCGTCCGATTCGTATGCGCTCGCCGCGCAGGTGCGCGATGACGGCCGCTTACGACGCGTAGCCGCGCCGTTGCAAGATTTGCAGCGGACGGTGTAGCGAAGGCACGGCAGGCCGTTCGCGGCGCCCGCGTGCGCATCGCGGCGGCTAGGCGGACGACGTGGACGACGGCATGCGGCTTGCGCACCCTGGGCAGGCGAAGGTCGCGCCCGCTGCCGACCCGCCGACCCCGCAATGAAGGAGTGCCGATGACACATGACGCAGCGCAGTGGTTGCAGCGGCCCGAACCGCCGCTATCCGACATCGGGCCGGATCCGGACCCGCCCGATCCCGACGATTTGCCGCCCGACCTGCCCGAGCCGTACCGGGAGCCCGAGGGCGACCCACCGGGGCATGCACCGCCCGAGCGCGAGCCGCCCGTGCATACGCCGCCGATGGGTGCGGTAACGCGAACGCGCGACGAGGTATCCCCATGAGCATCCGTGTGAAACCCGGCGTGTTGCGCGACATCGCCGAAACGCTTGGCCGCCATTTCGAGGCGCGCGCGATGCCGTTCCATATCGAGGAAGCGCCGCTCGATGCGTTGCATATCGGCTTTCGCGTCGACGGCCATCCGGCGTCGCTGACCGTGGCGTTCGACGCCGACGCATTCGCCGCGCTCGAGCAGGCCGGCATCGAATCGCAGCGCCGCGCGCTCACGCGCGTCGCGGTGGAGTTCGACGAGATGATGGCGCGCCGCGCCCCGACCGCCTACGCCGGCGATTTCCGTTTCAACCGGCTATGAGACGTCGATCACAGGGAGGATTTCGATGAACCTGATCCAGACGATACGCATGGGCATCCTTGCGTTCGCCGCCGCGTGCGCGCTGGGTGCATGCACGCAACCGGCGAACGGCCCCTACGGTACCCGCGGTGCGCCACCCGACAGCCGTGAGGCACAGTCGACCACGACGACGCCCGACGCGAATGCGCGTGGCGATACGCGCCCGGCGCCGGGCACCCTGATGCCGCAGGGCGCGGCCGGCGGCGAATCGGCCGACGGGCCGTCCACCGGCGCGAACGATGTGCAGGGCGCCCGGCCGCTGCCGGGCACGCCGCCGCTGATGCAGTATTGACCCGGCACCGGGACGTCACCCACGGTGCGTGCGCGGGATCGCGTGCGCCGAGCAACGCGCCGTCCAGTGCGGCGCACGGCATGCCGCCGCGCGATGCGGCCGGAGGAAACCGATGGCGAATCCGCGCGAACACCTGGAAGACTGGCTGCGCGATGCCTATGCGATGGAGCGGCAGGCGGAAATGCTGCTCGCCGCGCAACTGAAACGGCTCGATCACTATCCGCAGTTGCAGGACCGGCTGCGCCTGCATCTCGACGACACGCTCGGCCACCAGGCGCTCGTCGAAGCGTGCCTGATGCGGCTCGGTACGACGCCGTCCGCGATCAAGGACCTCGCCGCGCGGATCACCGCGTACGGCCGGATCGCGAGCGGCATGCTGGCCGTCGACGAAGTGGTGAAGGGGGCGTTGGCCGGTTATGCGTTCGCGCAGGTCGAGATCGCCGCGTATACCGCGCTCGTCGCCGCGGCGCAGGCGGCCGGCGAAGCGGAGATTGGCGCGTGCTGCGAACGGATCCTGCACCAGGAGCGCAGCGTGGCCGCTTGGCTGCTGAGTCACCTGCCGGCACTGACGACCGCCTTTCTCGATCGTTCGGCCGTCGATCGCATCGATGCGAAGCGATGACGGCCGACGATCCGGCATGCTTCCCGGCTCGCGGAACGCGTGTCCAAAACTTGCCGCCGGCTTGTAAATAAGCGGCTCCCGCCTGCGGCGACACGCGGGGCGAACCCGCAACGAACGCGCTTCGACGAGCTGGCATGCTCGATGCATGACGCATGCAGACGGTCAACTGTGAACGAACCGCCGGGCGGCTTTCGAAGCTGTGTTCGGCGGTGCCGCGCGGCCCAGGCATCGTTCTTGCGCGTTGCACCGCGACGCAGGATCGCCAGGCGATGACGATTTCGCCGGCCGGCCCGTGGCGTCGCGACGCGGCGTGACAGCCGGGCGATTCGACCGCGCTCACCCGCGTTCAACCGCGTGCGTGCCACCGCTTGCCGCGATGCACGCACCCACGAGAGGAGCACGACCATGCCAGCAAAATCGCAGGCCCAGCAACGCGCCGCCGGGGCCGCCCTGTCGGCCAAGCGCGGCGAGACGAAAATGAAGGACCTCAAACCGCCTTCGAAGTCGATGGCCAAATCGATGAGCGAAAAAGAGCTCGAGAAAATGGCCTCCACGCCGGTCCACGGCAAACCGAAACACAAGCACGACGCCTGATCGACGCCGACGCGGGTCGGCGACCGCTGTCATCCAGGAGGGTTCCATGCTTCGATACGCCATCATCTTCTTCATCATCGCGATCATCGCGGCCGTGTTCGGTTTCGGCGGCATCGCAGCCGGCGCGGCGGAGATCGCGAAGATCCTGTTCTACATCTTCGTGGTGATCTTCCTGGTCACGCTGCTGCTGGGCGTGGTCCGACGATGAGCGTCACGCCCGACCGGTCGCAGCGCATCTCGGAACTCGAGCATGCGCTCGCGAACGGTTTCCCGTCGGAATCGACCGTCGTCGTGCATGCGGACGACGCGTCCGGGCGGCTGACCATCCAGGTGTCGTGGGTGCGCGTGCCGGCCGACGCAAGCGCGCGCGACTGGCGTTGCGCGGTCGACCTGCGGTTCGATCCGGACGTGATCACGCGCTATGCGTCGCTTGACGCGGCCGACCGGCTGCGCGTGCGCACGCATCTGTGCGACGGCGCGCGGCGCGCGGTGGACGCGCGCAAGCCGCGCGTCGACGATGCGGCGATCGAGTGCAACGTGGCGCTCGACGTGACGCGCGCCGAACTCGACGCGGCGTTGCGCGCGCCCTGAGGCCACTGCCGGCCGGCGGGTGCGGTCGCGCCCGGCCGCGCCGGTTTTCCTGCTGTCCCCGCCACGTGCGCGCCGCAGCAACGCGGCGCGTGCATGGCGGATACCCATCCAAACGCCACGAGGACCCGATCGATGACCCATTCCCCCTCTTCCGGCAAGACACCGCCCGCCCAGCCACAGGACAGCGCGAAATCGCGCCAGCTCGACGAGCACCGTTCGCGGCCCGACCACGAGGCACTGCGCACCAACCAGGGCGTGCGGATCGCCGACAACCAGAACACGTTGCGGGGTGGCCCGCGCGGCCCGTCGCTGCTCGAAGACTTCATCATGCGCGAGAAGATCACGCATTTCGATCACGAGCGCATTCCGGAGCGCGTGGTGCACGCGCGCGGCTCGGCCGCGCACGGCGTGTTTCGCGTGTACGAGCCGATGGCCGACTACACGAAGGCCGCCTTCCTGCAGGACCCAGCCGCCGAAACGCCGGTGTACGTGCGTTTCTCGACGGTACAGGGGCCGCGCGGCTCGGCCGATACCGTGCGCGACGTGCGTGGCTTCGCGGTGAAGTTCTATACCGAAGAGGGTAACTACGATCTCGTCGGCAACAACATGCCGGTGTTCTTCATCCAGGATGCGATCAAGTTTCCCGATTTCGTGCATGCGGTGAAGCCCGAGGCGCCGAACGAGATGCCGACCGGCGCGTCCGCGCACGACACGTTCTGGGATTTCGTGTCGCTGGTGCCGGAAACCACCCACACGGTGCTGTGGCTGATGTCCGACCGCGCGCTGCCCGCGAGCTTCCGCGCGATGGACGGCTTCGGCGTGCACACGTTCCGCTTCGTGAACGCGGCCGGCGCCGAGCGTTTCGTGAAGTTCCACTGGCGGCCCGTGAGCGGCGCGTATTCGCTGCTGTGGGACGAGGCGCAGCGGATTGCCGGCCACGATCCGGACTTCAACCGGCGCGACTTGTGGATGGCGATCGAGCGCGGCGACTATCCGGAGTTCGAACTCTGCGTGCAGATGATCGATCCGGCCGACGCCGGGAAGTTCGACTTCGACCTGCTCGACCCGACCAAGCTGGTGCCGGAAGAGCTGGTGCCGGTGCGTCCCATCGGCCGGATGACGTTGAACCGCAATCCCGACAACTTCTTCGCGGAAACCGAGCAGGTCGCGTTTCATCCGGGGCACGTGGTGCCGGGCATCGACTTCACGAACGATCCGCTGCTGCAGGGGCGGCTGTTCTCGTACACCGATACGCAATTGAGCCGGCTCGGCGGCCCGAACTTTCACGAGATCCCGATCAACCGCCCGGTGTGCCCGTTCGCGAACAACCAGCGCGATGCGATGCACCGGCAGACGATCAACGTCGGGCAGGCGTCGTACGAACCGAATTCGACGAGCGGCGGCTGGCCGCGCGAGACGCCGCCCGCGCCGGCCGGCGGCGGCTTCGAGACCGTGCACGAGCCGCTCGAAGGCGACAAGGTGCGCGTGCGCAGCGAGACGTTCGCCGATCATTTCTCGCAGCCCGCGCTGTTCTACCAGAGCATGACCGAGATCGAGCAGCGGCATATCCGCGACGCATACTGCTTCGAGCTCGGCAAGGTGACGCAGCCGCACATTCGCGAGCGGGTGGTCAACGACATCATCGCCCGCTTCGACGCAGGGCTGGCCGCGCAGGTGGCCGAACGGCTCGGGCTGCCCGCGCCGCACGGAGGCGCGACGCCGGCGGTCGCGCAGCGTTCGCCCGCGCTGAGCCTGATCGGCCGCGCGAAGCCCGGCATCCGGTCGCGCAAGATCGCGCTGATCGCGACCGCCGGGACGAGCGAGGCGCTCGTCCAGCAGGTGCGCGATGCGCTGCAGGCCGCGCACGCGGTGCCGACGATCGTCGCGCCGACGCTGGCGCCGATCGGCAGCATCGTGCCGCAGGCGACGCTGGCCGGCATGCCGTCGGTGATGTTCGATGCGGTGTTCGTGTGCGGCGGCGACGGCGACGGCCGCGATCTCGCGCACAGCGCCGACGCGCGGCATTTCGTGCGCGAAGCGTTCAAGCACCTGAAGCCGATCGCGGCCGTCGGGTCGGGGCGGCAATTGCTGAGCGCCGCCCACTTGCCGGACCCGGCCGAAGGGGTGTGCGTCGGGCAGGCCGTCGATCTCGGCGCAGTCCTGAACGACCTGTCCGACCACCTCGGCCGTCATCGCGTCTGGGCACGCGAGCAGCAGGCCGCCGAGTTGCCGGCCTAGCGCCACGCGATCATGGACGTCGTCGTCGCACTGTTCGGACAGGGCCGGATGCTCGGCCCCGGGCAGATGGTACTGCGGGCGATCGTCGTGTTCGTGATCGCACTGGTGCTGATCCGCATCGCCGGGCGGCGTGCGTTCGGCCAGCGTTCGCCGGTCGACTACGTGGTCGGCATCCTGCTCGGCGCGATCCTGAGCCGCGCGGTGGTCGGTGCGTCGCCGTTCGTGGCGACGGTGGCCGCGTCGCTCGCGATCGCGCTGCTGCATCGCGTGATCGGCTGGGCCTGCGTGCGCTCGAGCCGGCTCGAGCGGCTGCTGGTCGGCGCGGAGCGCGAGGTGTATCGCAACGGCCGCTTCGACGACGCGCAGATGCGCGCGGCCCTGATCACGCCGACGGACGTGCGCGAAAGCGTGCGTCAGGCGCTCGGCGCGGACGACTTGTCGGACGTCGACGCGGCGATCCTGGAGCGCAACGGCCACGTCAGCATCGTGCGGCGCAGCCGTTGCCGAAGGCCCTGACGGCCGTGCACGGCGACGGACGCCGCAAGGAGGACATCGATGACACGCATGATCTGGAAAGGTGCGATCAGCTTCGGGCTCGTTCACGTGCCCGTGCAGCTGTTCCCGGCCACGCGCACCGTGAAGCCGTCGTTCCGGCTGCTCGACAAGCGCTCGATGGACCCGGTCGGTTATCGGCAGGTCAACAAGCGCACCGGCAAGGAAGTCACGCGCGAGGACATCGTGCGCGGCTACGAGTACGAGAAGGAGCGCTATGTCGTGCTGACCGACGACGAGATCCGCGCGGCGAACCCCGAGTCGACGCAGACCGTCGACATCGTCACGTTCGTCGACGAGGACGCCGTGTCGTTCCTGTATCTCGACACGCCGTACTACCTCGTGCCGGACCGCAAGGGCGAGAAGGTCTATGCGCTGCTGCGCGACGCGCTGAAAGACAGCGGCAAGATCGGCATCGCGCACGTCGTGATGCGCGACCGCCAGCATCTCGGCGCGCTGATTCCGGTCGGGCCGCTGCTCGCGCTCGATACGCTGCGCTGGCAGGAGGAACTGCGGCCGCTCGACGAACTGTCGGTGCCCGCCGACGACGCGAAGCGCGCCGGCGTCAGTGCGCGCGAACTTGCGATGGCGAAGAAGCTGATCGAGGACATGTCGGGCTCCTGGACGCCCGACGAGTATCACGACACGTTCCGCGACGACATCCTCGAACTGGTCGAGCGCAAAGTGCGCGCGGGCCGCATCGAGGAAATCGAGGACCGGCCCCCGCAGACGGCGCGCACGGCGACCAACGTGGTCGATCTCACCGAGCTGCTCAAGCGCAGCCTGAAGGGCGGCGGTGCGCGTGCCGCACGCACGGACGACGACGAGGAGGCCCAGGAGCCGTCGCATGCGACGGGCACGCGGCGCAAGCCGGCGGCGAAAACGTCCGCGAAAGGCACGGCGAAGACGTCGGCGAATACACCGGCGAAGCGTGCGGCCGCGAAGCGCGGCGCGACCGGCACGCACGCGGCGAAGAAGACCACCGCGCGCCGCAAGCACGCCGCGTGACGGCGCGGGAAGGAGGGTGACGCGATGGCCGGCAAGCTCGAACCCTATCGCCGCAAGCGCCGCTTCGATGCGACGCCGGAACCCGAGGGAGCGCACGGACGGCGGCGCGCGCACGCGGATGCGGACGCGAGCGTGCAGAAGGCGCATAAAGCGCGACCCTCCGCGCGCACCGCCCGGCCGCTGCGCTTCGTGATCCAGGAGCATCACGCACGGCGGCTGCACTACGACTTC
Organism: Burkholderia sp. Ap-955; assembly: GCF_011753045.1. NCBI lineage: Bacteria > Pseudomonadati > Pseudomonadota > Betaproteobacteria > Burkholderiales > Burkholderiaceae > Burkholderia > Burkholderia sp. Ap-955. Next base: position 11,710 of record NZ_VWWH01000014.1, on the reverse strand, counting down.
CGTCTCGAGCTCGACGGCACGCTGAAGTCATGGGCGGTGCCGAAAGGGCCGAGCGTCGATCCGTCGGTGAAACGGCTGGCCGTGCACGTCGAGGATCATCCGCTCGAATATGCGTCGTTCGAAGGCGAGATCCCGGCCGGCCATTACGGCGCGGGCTCCGTCACCGTGTGGGACGAAGGCACCTGGACACCCGATGGCGGCATTGCCCGGGCACGCGACGGTTATCGTGCGGGCAAGCTGACGTTCCGGCTCGACGGCACGAAGCTGCACGGCGGCTGGGCGCTGGTGCGCAGCGGGCGGCAGCAGGGACGCCAGGAGCAATGGCTGCTGATCAAGGAACGCGACGACGAGGCGCGCGATGCGGCCAGCTTCGACGTCGTCGCGCAGCAGCCGGGCAGCGTGCATGACGGCCGGACAAAGGCGTCGCGCACGGCGCCTGCTCATCCGCCGCGTGACGGCGTGGCGCGCACGACGGAGGTCGATCCGTCGCAGGTGGAAGGCGCGGTGCATGCTGCGTTGCCCGACCGCGTGACGCCGCAACTCGCGACGCTCGTCGATGCACCGCCCGCTCACGACGACTGGCGCTACGAAGTGAAATTCGACGGTTACCGGATCCTTGCCCGGATCGCGGGTCGCGGTGCGCGTCGGCACGTCACGCTGATGACGCGCGAAGGTCGAGACTGGACCGCGAAACTGCGGATGCAGCGCGACGCGCTCGCGGCGCTCGATGTCGACAACGCGTGGCTCGACGGCGAGGCCGTCGTCCTGGGTGAGCACGGGCTGCCCGATTTCCAGGCCCTGCAGAACGCGCTCGGCGCGGGCCGTTCGGACGCGGTGACGCTGTTCGTGTTCGACCTGCCGTTTCTCGACGGATACGACCTGCGCGATGCGCCGCTCACCGCGCGGCGCGCGCTGCTCGAACCGTTGCTCGCCGGCAGCGATCCCGCGCGGCTGCGCTACTCGCCCGATCTCGGCGACGACGTCGCGTCGCTGATCGCGAGCGCGTGCGACACGGGGCTCGAAGGGTTGATCGGCAAGCGCGCGGATTCACGCTATCGCGGCGGCCGCTCGCCGGCATGGATCAAGCTGAAATGCCGGCGGCGCCAGGAGTTCGTGATCGGCGGCTATACCGAGCCGTCGGGCAGCCGGCACGGCTTCGGCGCGCTGCTGCTCGGCGTGTACGAACCGGCCGCGGGCGGCAAGCGGCCCAGGCGGCCGCACGCCGCTCCGCCGTTGCGCTATGTCGGCCGGGTCGGCACCGGGTTCGATACGCGTCTGCTCGACCGGCTCGCGGCGACCCTGCGCAAGCACGAACGCGGCACGACGCCGTTCGATCCGCCGCCGCGCGAACGGTCCCGCACGCGCGTCCACTGGGTCGAGCCGACGCTCGTCGCCGAATGCGAATTCGCGGAATGGACCAGCGACGGAATCGTGCGGCAGGCGGCGTTCATCGCGCTGCGCGAAGACAAGCCGGCGCGGCAGATCGTCCGCGAAGTGCCACGGCCAACCGAAACGGAGGCGACGATGAACGAATCCCGCACGGCGCACGACGCATCCTCGCATGCCCCGCATACCGATACGGCGCACGGCCGCAAGCACGGCGCGCGATCGTCCGCGTCTTCAGGCGACACGCAGGGTGCGGCCGTCGCCGATCAGGTCGGCCGCGTGCGCATCACGCATCCCGATCGGGTGCTCGATCCGCAAAGCGGCACGCGCAAGATCGACCTCGCGCACTACTGGCAATGGGTCGCGCCGTGGCTGCTGCCGGACCTGAAGGGCCGACCCGTGTCGCTCGTGCGCGCACCGGGCGACATCGCCGGCGAACTGTTCTTCCAGAAGCATGCCGAGCGCCGCGAGATCCCGTTCGTCACGCAGCACGAAGGGCTCGATCCCGGCCACGGGCCGCTGCTGTCGATCGACAGCGTCGATGCGCTGCTCGGTGCCGCGCAGATGGGCACTGTCGAGCTGCACACGTGGAACGCGCACGCGTCGAACATCGAGCGGCCGGACCGCATCGTGTTCGACCTCGATCCCGATCCGGCGCTGCCGTGGCGCGCGATGATCGACGCCGCGCAACTCGTGCGCGGGCTGCTCGACGAGCTGGGGCTCGCCTCGTTCTGCAAGACGAGCGGCGGCAAGGGGCTGCACGTCGTCGTGCCGCTCACGCGACATGCGGGCTGGGACGACGTGAAGGATTTCTCGCGCGCGGTGGCGCAGCACGTCGCGGGCGCGCTGCCCGACCGTTTCACCGCGACGATGGGGCCGCGCCACCGGCGCGGCAAGATCTTCGTCGACTACCTGCGCAACGGCCGCGGCGCGAGCACGATCGCCGCGTATTCGGTACGCGCGCGGCCCGGCATGGGCGTATCGGTGCCGCTCGACTGGGACGAGGTGCCCGACACGACGGGCGGGGCGCAATGGACGATCGACACGCTGCGCGAACGCCTCGATGCGTTGAAACGCGACCCGTGGGCAGGCTATGCGCGCGCGCGGCAGCGCATCACCGCGTCGATGCGCGCCCGGCTGGGCGCTGAAACGTGAATGCGTCATGGCCGATGCTGCGGCCCGTGATGCCTGTTGATCGGCGGCATCGCGGACATCCCGCGTGCGATCACGGATGTCGACACGACCGCCAGCACGCGTGCCGACGGCGGCATGGGCCTTGCTGAAAGGAAGGGGCAGGAATTTCCTTCACGTGATCTCTATCAGGGAGAAAACTCATGAAATCTGCATCCGAATCGAAATATGTCGCGCCGCGCGTGCTTGCGTGCGCGGCTGTCGCGATCATCGCGGCCGCGCCTGCCGCATGGGCGCAGAACTCGCAGCGCCCGGACGAGGGCACCGGTGCGCCGAATCCGTCGATGGACATGTCGACGCCGGGCACCAACGGCAATACGGCCGCGCCGCCTCCGCCTGCACCCATCCAGCGGCAGGGTGCGACACAAGGCTCGCGTTCGCACAGCGGATCGGCCGGCCACGTGAAGCCGGGCGGCGGCCCCAACGGCGCGGGTGCGGGCGGCAGCGGCACTGGCACCGGCAGCGGCACCGGTGCCGGTAGCGGCAGTTCGCCCGGGTCGACGGGCACGGGCGGTGGCGGCGCTGGCGGGGCGGGCAGCGCGGGCTCCAGCGGTTATTGACGGCGCCGTGCCGACGAGGGCGGCGGGGTTTCCCGGGACGGGCTCGCCGCCACGACACAGGAGGGCATCATGCGATCCAATTCCCGGAACGGGGTGGAGAACGACGAGATCGACGGCGACGCGATCGAGGCGGACGATCTCGATACGACGGTCCATGTCGACGTCGCGACGGGCAGGATCAAGTTCCACTCGACCTGGGCGCTGGCGGCCGATGCGCCGCCCGAGTACGCGCGGCATGCTGTCGAACTTGCGCTCGACAGCGACACGATGGAGCGGTATGCGGCGCTCGACGACGGCACGCGGATGCGCGTGCATGCGATTTTGCACGACACGGTGCAGGCGATGCTCGACCGTCTGCCCGATACCAATGAGAGCCTGACGCTCACGATCGAAGTGACCGACGCGATGCTGGACGCGGCGAGTCACCTGCAGTAGCGGGGTGAGCGACGCCGTCTCGCGGTTCGCAGGCGGCGGCCGCCGCCCGGACGGCATCGGCCCTTGCATGCCGGAAATCCGCGTGCCCGGCGCGCGAAATCGTTCCCCGATGGCGGGCGCGTCCCGTGGGCGGAAACGGCACGCCGCTTGCTGCGAGACCGGCGCGGCACGACGTGTGTCGCGTTACTGACGGAGGGCTTCATGAGCGGAAGGCTGGTTCATTGCAAGGTGGCGATCCTCGCGGTCGACGGCTTCGAGGAAGCCGAACTCGTCGAACCGCAGCGCGCGCTCGCGGCGGAAGGCGCGCAGGTCGACGTGATTTCGCAGAAGGGGGGCGAGATCCAGGGCTTCAGGCACGTCGAAAAGGGCAAGCGCGTGAAGGTCGACCGCACGTTCGACGATGCGCGCGAGGGCGATTACGACGCGGTCGTGCTGCCCGGCGGCGTCGTGAACGGCGACGCGATCCGGATGGTGCCGGCCGCGCGCGAGTTCGTGACGGCGGCCGTCGGCGCCGGCAAGCCGATCGCGGCGATCTGCCATGGTGGCTGGCTGCTCGTGTCCGCCGGCCTCGTGGAAGGCCGCACGATGACGAGCTGGCCGAGCCTTCAGGACGACATCCGTCATGCGGGCGGCAAGTGGGTCGACCAGGAGGTCGTCCGTGACGGCCCGTTCATCACCAGCCGCAAGCCTGACGACCTGCCCGCCTTCAACGGTGCGCTGATCGATTCCCTGGCGCCACGGGCGGCGTGAACTCGTGTCGGCCGCGCCATTCGACGGGTCATGCTGACCGACGATCCGCCGACGTTCCGCGGCATTACAAACCGTTGAAAACATTGCACCGATAGCCGGCGTGCGTCGAGCCTGCGAGCCCGACGCACGTGCGACTCACCGGGCGATCGCGACCGGTGAATTGACGTTCACGACGGCGGTGTCGTGGCCGAACGGCGGCGCAGGCACGAACCGGTCGATCACGCCGGCTTCGAACAGCAGGCAGCAGGTCGAGCCGCCGAACTGGAAATAACCGATCTCGTCGCCCTTGTCGACGCGCTGTCCCGGCACGACGTCGATCACGCAGGACGATACGTCGCCCATGCCGACGAACACGGCGGCCACGGTGCCGATGCCGGGATCGTCGCAGGCAATCGCGACCACGGCGCGCGTGGCGACCGCCGTCATGTACCCCTGCGAGTCGTTCAGTCCGGCCGGGTCGGGGCCTTCCGCCTCGACGATGGAGTAGTAGGTGCCATGGACCCGGTACGCATGCGTGACGACCCCGCGCACCGGCGCGTGCCAGCGATGGTAGTTGTACGCGCTGAGATACGCCTGGTACAGGTCCCCGCCGACGAAGCGCTCGGCGAGCGACAGCCGGGCCGGCGTGAAGATGTCGCGCAGCGAATACGGCTGCGCCTTGATCCAGAACCGGTCGCGCAGCTTCACGTTCGATTCGACGTGGTACGGCGCGGCCTCGCACGCGCTGACGATCACGTGCGGATCGTCGGGCGCCGCGACGGGGCGCGCGCCGTCGCGAAAGCGCCGCGTGAAGAAGTCGTTCCACGACGTGAAGCCCCCGTGCGGCTGGTCGTCGCGATACTGGAACTGCGATAGCCCGATGCGCGTGCGCGCCGCGTCGCAAAACCAGCCGTCGGGCGCCGACGTGTCGAGATGCGCGCGCGAATGCGGGCCGCCAAGGAAGCCGCACCACACGTTCAGCACGTTCTGCAGATGCGCGTTGACGGCGGCGTCGCGAAACAGCGCATGGCCCGACGGCATGCACATCGGCCAGTCGAGAAAGGCGTTGATCGGGCACACGATCAGGCTCGCGTCGCTGAACGGCGGCGTGTAGGTCATCAGGTGATCCAGGACGGTCATCAGCCCGTCGACCGACGTATAGCCGAGCTGGTGGCCCGATTCGACCGCTTCGTCGATCGCGCGGACCAGGCTCATACGCAGCACGGCATGGTCGTCGAACAGCCGCGCAAGTTCCTGCACGGCCGGCGTGCGCAGCCGCTCGCCGGCATGCGTGCGCGCGTCTGCGGCGATTTTTTCGCGAAATGCGGCCATGTGCGCTTCTTCGCGGGCCATCCATTCGCCGAGCCGATGGCGCTCGGGCGGCGGGTTGAGGTCGGTCGGCATCGTGGTCTCCAGGGCGATGATCGGTAACCGACGCAAGGAGCAATCCGCCTGCCCGGAGGGGGCACCGATCTTGCGGATCGGCTGTTGTTTGATTCCTACCGGAGAAAACCATGAGCGCGGCTTCAACTGGACGGCCGAAGACGAAGGCCGAATCGACGGGCGACGGGCGCGGTGGCGCGCAGCACACCGTGGCGCCCACGCGGACGCGCCACGCAACGGCGAAGTCGCGCGGCACACGGGCGGCCCGGGAGCAGGAAAAGGGGCGCGGGACGGTGACCGCGGGCAGCGGCGGTGAGACGGGCCAGCCGTTGTGGGAGGACGACGGCGGGGCGTTGCCGCCGGAAGAGTGGTCATAAGCGCAAACGCGGCCCTTCTGCGCGATGTGAGGGCACCGACGTGCGCAACAACGGCACGTGAAGTGCATCGTGTGTTCGTCATCGGCACACGGCACACGGCACACGGCGCACGTGCGCGTCATGACGCGTCATCCGTTCCCGCGAGTTTGCCGGTTCGCATGGGCACGCGCTGCCGTGCCGAAGCGGTTCATCGCAAATCGGGCGTGCGCATCGTGGCGCCCCTTTCCGCGTCAGACGGCAGCCGCATCCGCGCGACGAGCGGGTAGTGATCCGACGCATGCCGGGCACGCACGCTGCGGTGCACGACCACATCGACCAGCCATTCGCCCGGATGAATCCAGATCCGGTCCAGCGAGAACACCGGGCATACGGTCGGGAACGTGCGCGGCGCCGGCGCGCGCCGGAACCGCGTGACGAGCGCCTGCAGCGCACGCCCGCGCACGAACCATTCGTTGATGTCGCCGAGCAGGATCACCGGCATCGCGCCCGTGTCGAAGGCCGCGAGCAGCCGCTGCACCTGCGCGCCGCGCTCGCTCGCCGACAGGCCGAGGTGGGTCGCGACCACGCGCAGCGTGAGCGCGCCGCAATCGATGTCGGCGTCGAGCGCCCCGCGCGGTTCGCGCGAGTGAAACGACAGGTCGAGCGTGCGTGCCGCGCGGATCGGGCAGCGCGACAGCACCGCGTTGCCGTAGCGGCGCTCCGGCGTGTCGATCGTCGGGCCGGCCACCGCATGCATGCCGGTGGCGTCGTGCAGGTGTGCGAGCACATCGGGCGCGCGCGTGCCGCCGAGCGGGACTTCCTGCAGCGCGATCACGTCCGCGTCGAGTTCGTCGATCACGGCCGCGATCCGGTCGGCCGCGCGCGCCGGCCACGCGCCGTAGCCGCCGCGGATGTTGTACGTCGCGATCCGCAGGTCGCGTCCGCCCGGCGCGGCAGCCGGCGCGTCGTCGGTGGCGATGACTTGCGGCGGCGGCGCCGCACGCGTGCTCAGCGCCATCGTCGCAACACCCTGACGAGCAGCACCGACACGCCGACCAGCGCGAGGCCGATCGCCGCGAGCCACGCGAATGCGCCGGGCCGGGGATGGCTCAGCGCGGCCGTCAGCTGGTGCGCGAACGTGACGGTCAGCACGATGCCGGGCAGCATGCCGATCGCGGTGCCGACCAGGTAGTCGCGCAGGCCGATATGCGACGCGCCGGCGACGAGGTTCACGACGGTAAACGGCGCGATCGGCAACAGCCGCAGCACGGCCATCGCGAGCACGCCGCGCCGGCCGATGTGTTCGCTGAGCCGGTTCGCGCGTGCGCCGGCGAGCCGGCGCACCGCATCCCGCCCGAGCCAGCGGCCGATCCCGTAGTTCGCGGCCGCGGCCGCCATCGTGCCGACGGCCGCGTAAGCCACGCCCGGCCACGCGCCGAACACGAGCCCCGTCGCGGTGATCAGCAGCGTGACCGGCACCGCGAAGGTGGCCGCGACCACGTAGCCGGCCAGCAGCAGCGCAGGCGCGGCGGGCCGTTGCGCGAGCGTGGCCAGTGCATGCGCGAGCGACGCGACGTTCACCCGTTGGCCGAGCGGCGTGAAGCGCCATGCGAGCGCGAGCGCGGCGACCAGCAGCACGGCCAGGCCGAGCGCGAGAAACCGTGCGGTCAGCGGGCGATGGCGGTCGTGCGGCACGAATTCGCGGACGAACCGGTCGGGCTCGATCGGCTGCTCGGGGTCGAGCCACGCGCTGACCGGCACGAGTGCGTCGAGTTGCGGCGCGACGGCCGGGTCGAGCGTGCGCAGCGTGCGGCCCGGTTTCGCGCGCAGCCGGTCGAGCGCGGCGTTCGGCCGCTCGATGCACGCGAATGCATCGGCCACGGCCTCGGGCGTCGTGCCGAGATGTTCGGCCAGCAGCCGCTCGCGCAGGGCGGCGATCGCGGCGCGGATGCGCGCATCGCCGGCCGCGACGAGCGCGATGCAGCATTCGGTGTCGAGCAGCATCGAGCGGTTGTTCAGGTTCGCGCTGCCGATCACGAGGCATTCGTCGTCGGCGATCGCGAGCTTGCTGTGGACGTTCACGCACGCGTCGCCGAGCCCGTCGACGTGCGGATACAGCAGACGGTATCGGCCGAAGCGGTCCGCCGACACGAGCGCCGCGTGCAGCCGCGCGCGCAGCACGCCCATCGTCGCTTCCTGCAGCCAGCCGCTCTGCACGCGCGGCGCGACGACGGTCACGTCGGGCCCGTGCGTGTCGGCGAGGCGGGCGGACAACGTTTCGCGGACGACCGCCGCGGTGAAATACTGGTTTTCGACATACAGGTGCCGGCGCGCCGCACGGATCGTGTCCTCGACGAGCGCGCGCACCTGCCGCACCGGCTCGCGGCCGTCGTGGCGCGGCGCCGTGCAGGCGATGCCGAGCCGCACGTCGCGCACGTCCACGCGGGTGTCGGGCGGCCACGGATCGTCGTCGTCCGGCCGCTCGAGGTGGCGTTGCGCGCGGATCGCGATCGGGCGGCCGCACGCCTGCAGCCAGCGCGCACGCGCCTGCTCGCCGATCGCGGCCGCCGCGTCGCCGTCGAACATCGCCTGCACGTCGTGAAACGGCGCGTACGGCGCGCCGTGTTCGTCGTGGCGGCGCGGATCGCCGGCCGCGTGCGCAGGCGTGTCCCAGCGCGCGCGCGTCAGGTCGAGGCCGCCGACGAACGCGAGCCGGTCGTCGATCGCGACCAGCTTCTGGTGATGCGACGCGCCGCGGGGATGCGTGCCGTCGAGCCGGAACACGATGCCGCGATGGGCACGCCAGCCGGCGCGATACACGGGCGGCCAGTCGCGCTCCAGCGCGTAGATCATCGCGAAATCCCACGCGAGCACGTAGATGCGCAGGTTGTGCCGTCGGGCGGCAAGCGCGTGCAGGAACGCCGCGAGCGTGTCGGGGAGCGTGTCGTCGGGGCCGCCCGGCGCGAGCCGCATCCGGCTGTCGACGTCCCAGCCGACGATGAACACCGTATGGCGTGCGCGCAGCAGCGCGGCGCGCAGCGTCGAGAAGTACGCATCGCCGTCGACGAGCATCGTGAAGCGGTCCGCATGGCGGATCGTGTCGCAGTTGCGGCCGCGTTCGAGCAGGCCATGCCGCGGGATATCGCTCGCCTGCGTGGCGTCGATGGTCGTCTCGTCGGTGCGTGTCGTGCGTTCCGCCACGGTCATCGGATGCGGACGTCCCGGTTGCCGTCGAGCTGCTGCAGCGGCGTATCGCCGTGCGCATACGGTGCCCGGAGCCCGGGCGAATGCGCATCGAGCCGTACGCGTTTGGTGTGGTCGCCATCGCCGCGCGTGACGGCGACGTCGTCGATGCCTTGCGCGAGCGTCGCCGCCGCATGGGCGACGCGGATTCGCTCGAGGCACCCGCACTCGGCGTGATGACGCGCGCGCCACGCACGCGGCGTGGCGATCGGCTGGCCGGTGGCGAACCCCGCGCCGGACCGCATGCGGGTGGCAAGCCGGCGCGTCACGAGATAACCGGGCAAATGGGTCTGGGTCACGCGAAACTCCTTGACGGGGATTCGGGTTGACAGGTGCGGACGCAGGCGATGTTTCTCAGCGTCTCGCAGATGGCGTCGAACTCCGGGCGCTCGTGCGCGAGAAGGATACCGAAATGTGTTCGAGATGGCCGATCATGACGTGTCCTCCTTCCGGTGGGCACGAGCCGTGCCCGGCGGCGATTCGACGTGCACAAGGCACGCAAGCCGCGTGCCGGCCGGGAACGGCGCATGCGCAGAGGGCGGGGGCGCACACCGCGACAGGTGGCGTGCATTTTTTGCATCGACATCGCAGATATGGACAGGAGACCCACCGTGGAGCATCAACAGGACGCGCAGGTTCGCAACCCGTATCGTGGTCACGAGATTCTCGTCTGGGCACGGCTCGACGAACGCGGCGCATGGCGTGACGAGGTGCAGGTGTATGTCGACGGCGCACGCATCGAGTTGACCGTGCCGGCGCCGGCGGGCCGCGCGTGGTCGACCGAGCTCGACGCGCTGCGCGGCGGCATCGAGCGCGGCCGCGACCTGATCGACCGGCGCCTGGACGGCTAGGGCCTGTTCACGCTAATAACGGGCTTGCGAACGTGCCTTGCCGGTCGTAGTGCAAGGAGTGAGGAGCGCCGTTTGGCCGAGCCAAACGCCCCGAAGGAAGTCCCCTTGGGGGACAAGCGCCGATCGACGCCGCAATACGGCCGGCAAGGCACGTTCCCCTGTTCGGGAAAATTCATTCGTGGGGCTGGCCACCAGAAGTGCCCGTTATTAGCGTGAACAGGCCCTAGTGACCGGCATGGCGCTTGCGCGCCGCCCATCGCGTCAGCCCACCGTCACCGCACGGCGTCGCGTGCCCGGCCGCTCATCGGTGGATGGCCCCCCGCAACCGCCTGACGTCCTGCTCCGACACGGGGGCGGCACGATTGCCCCACCCGCCGCGCACATAGCTGACCACCGCTGCGATTTCGTTGCTGGTCAGCGTGTCGCGCATGGCCGGCATCCGCGTCAACGGGTCGTCCTTGCCCGGCGCCGGCCGTGCCCCTTCGACGACGATCCGGATCGTGCTGGTCGGATCGGCCGCGAGCACGACCGGATTGTCGGCGAGCGGCGGCCCGTGATCGCGCACGCCCTTGCCGTCCGCGCCGTGGCAGCGCGCACAGAATCCCGCATACACGCCGGCCCCCGGCGCCTGCTGGCCGCCTTCCGGGCGCGGGCCGGCCGCGGTCAGCCGCGCGGTGCCGACGCCGAGCGGGTTCGTCGCGGCGGTGGGTCGCGCCGGCAGCGATTTCAGGTAGACGGCGATCGCGTGACGATCGGCGTCGGTGAGCAACGCGGTGCTCTCGCCGACGACGGGCGCCATCGCGCCGAACACCGCGCCGCGTGCCGCATGGCCGCTGCGCAGGAACGTGGCGATGTCGTCGGCCGACCAGCGGCCGAGGCCGTCCGCTTCCGCGCCCGTCAGGTTCGGTGCGAACCAGTGGTCGTTGATGCCGCCGGTCAGGAACGCCGCACTGCGCTCGTCGTAGCCGCGCTCGTTGAAACCGGGGCCGCGCGGCGTATGACACGCGCCGCAGTGGCCGAGCCCCTGCACGAGATACGCGCCGCGATTCCATTCCGTCGATCGCGACGGCTGCGGCTCGAACCGGTCGCCGCGCGCGAATGCGACGCGCCACAGCGCGAGCGCCCAGCGCTGGTTGAACGGGAACGGCAGGCGGGTGGCCCGCACCGCGTTCGCGGACGGCGCGACACCGCGCATGAAATACGCATACAGCGCGCGCACGTCGTCGGCGCTCAGCCGCGCGAACGACGGGTACGGCATCGCCGGATAGAGCTGGCTGCCGTCCGCGCGCACGCCGCGCCGCAACGCGTCGTCGAATTGTTGCAGCGTGTAGTGGCCGATCCCGTGGGTCGGGTCCGGCGTGATGTTCGGCGCATAGATCGGCCCGAACGGCGAGTTCACCGGCTGGCCGCCTGCGTACGGCGTGTGGTCGGCCGCGTCGTGGCAGGCCGCGCAGTCACCGGCGTGCGCGAGGTAACGGCCGCGCGCGAGCGTCGCGGCGTCGGTGTCCGCGGCGGCGGCCTTGACGACCGGGCGGCGGGTTGCGGCATCCGACGGTGCCGCGAGCGGTGCGGATGC